>NZ_JACAIJ010000005.1:0-268547 GCF_030325485.1 Acinetobacter sp. R933-2 | reverse complement strand
GTGGGGTTACCCATGTGAGAGTAAGTCATCGCCAGCTTTTAAATCTAAAAGCCCCCTCAAAGCGAGGGGGCTTTTTTATGGGGGAAGGAAAGATAGTTTTAGTCTTACTTATATAAAAATAGTAAAGCATCTTCATGATACTTTGATATTTTTTAATATAAAGGTTTTAAGTAATTTCATATTTGATTATAATTAATTTAAATAAAATCTGTTTTTTTAGATTATAGAGATGAGTATGATTGATATAAACCTCAAACAAACAGAACAATTGAAAATGTTAATTAGTGATACATTTCAAGAGTTTTATTATCATTATAAAAGTAGTGGTATATATGCATTCGTTGTAGAGCTTAATAAAAATTTTGATATAGAATCATTTTTAATTTCAACACAATCTAGTATTTTTGATCATACTGAAAATAAGCAACAATATCTTTTGGAAGATGATAAGTGGAATATAAATAAATGGAAATTTAAAAAAGAAATTTATTATGATTTACAGTTTAATTCTTCTATAAATAATATTTATCAAAATAGCTTAATGAGCCAAATTTATGATACGGATTTTTATGAACAAGATTTAGATGAAAAACGAGAATGGATTATTACGACTTTTCAACAAGCTATTGTGTTTTTGATGAATGTTTATAATTTAAAAGATGATTCTATTATTTTTCTACTTAAGTCGACTGTAGATAATCACTTATTAACTGAGCAAGCTGTTCATTTAAATCAAGCTTCTTCTTTATTATTTGAATGTATTGCGAATATTAAAATAGCTGAAAGAAATGAAGTAATTCAGACCGCTAAATTATCACAATTAGATAAAGACTTATTGATTGATTTGGCTCAAGTCGTCAAAAATATAGAACCTTATGATTCTTTATCGGTTGCTTATCAAGCATATTTATTTACTTTAGAAGGTAGTTTTCAGGATTTAAGCTCTCACATTCAAAATTTAGTGAATCATATTGCAGCACTTGAAGGACAAGAATTTGCATTAGATCGCAAAGAAATTTTAGATCGAATTAATCAATTTTATCGTATATAACTTGATTTAATATCAAATTATTTTAATGTTATATTATTCAACTAAATACTTAATTTTATAAATGATTCATGATCAGCATTTTAATCTTTATTTTTGATATAAAGATATTCTAAGGCACTGAATTTTTTATAGAACAAAGATCATAATTTTGTCATTTTAATGTTGTAATGTTCTTTTTATTGGTGTTTTTTTGTTCTATTGCGTTGCGTTTTAATATTTATAGCTGAACAGGCTTTACGCCCTTCATTTTTTTTACGACAATATACGGCAGTTTTGAATTTTTATTCATTCTCTTATTTTTTTATATTTATTGGACTTTGATCTATGACAACCCCGCTGAATGAACGTCGTATTGCCAATGCAATTCGTGTACTCGCAATGGATGCTGTGCAAAAAGCAAACTCTGGACATCCAGGTGCGCCAATGGGGATGGCGGATATCGCAGATGTGGTGTGGCGTGAGTTTTTAAATCACAACCCAACAAATCCACAATGGGCGAACCGTGACCGCTTTGTACTTTCAAATGGTCATGGCTCAATGCTTCAATATGCATTATTACATTTGACAGGTTATGATCTTTCAATCGAAGATTTAAAATCATTCCGTCAATTGCATTCAAAAACACCGGGTCACCCAGAGCTAGGTTATGCGCCTGGAATTGAAACCACGACAGGTCCTTTAGGTCAGGGTATTGCCAATGCGGTTGGCTTTGCGCTTGCTGAAAAAACGCTTGCTGCACAGTTCAACAAAGAAGACATTAAAGTTGTTGATCACTTCACTTACTGTTTCCTTGGTGATGGTTGCTTAATGGAAGGTATTTCCCATGAAGCATGTTCACTTGCAGGAACTTTAGGTTTAGGCAAACTCATTACCTATTATGATGACAATGGCATCTCAATTGATGGTGAAGTAGAAGGCTGGTTCTCTGATGATACAGAGCAACGCTTCCTGGCTTATGGCTGGCAAGTGCTTCGTGTAGATGGTCATGATGCTGATGCAATCCGTGCGGCAACTGTTGAAGCACAAGCAGAAACAGCAAAACCAACATTGATCATTTGTAAAACTGTGATTGGTTTAGGTTCACCAAACAAACAAGGTAAAGAAGATTGCCACGGTGCGCCACTCGGTAATGATGAAATTGCATTAACTCGTGAAGCGTTGGGTTGGACAGAAGGTCCATTTGAAATTCC
Organism: Acinetobacter sp. R933-2; assembly: GCF_030325485.1. Classification (NCBI taxonomy): domain Bacteria; kingdom Pseudomonadati; phylum Pseudomonadota; class Gammaproteobacteria; order Moraxellales; family Moraxellaceae; genus Acinetobacter; species Acinetobacter sp. R933-2. The sequence goes on along the minus strand of NZ_JACAIJ010000005.1, from coordinate 266,306 downwards.
TGCTGATGTTTATACAGCTTGGGATGCTAAAGCCAAAGGCACTGCATCTGAATCTGCATGGGATGAAGTTTTTGCAGCTTATGCAGCAAAATACCCAACTGAAGCAGCTGAATTAAAACGTCGTTTAAATGGTGATTTACCTGCGGACTTTGTTGCTCAAGCAGATGCATATATCGCTGAAGTAAATGCAAAAGCTGAAACCATTGCTACACGTAAAGCAAGCCAAAATGCGATTCAAGCATTTGCTCCACAACTTCCTGAAATTTTGGGCGGTTCTGCTGACTTAGCAGGTTCTAACCTGACGCTTTGGAAAGGTGCCAAAGGTGTTGAGTCTGATGCTGCAGGTAATTATGTACATTACGGTGTACGTGAGTTTGGTATGACAGCCATTGCCAATGGTGTAGCACTTCATGGCGGTTTCATTCCTTATGTTGCGACATTCCTTATGTTTATGGAATATGCACGTAATGCAGTACGTATGTCTGCATTGATGAAACAACGTGTAATTCATGTTTATACTCATGACTCAATCGGTTTGGGTGAAGATGGTCCTACACATCAGCCAATCGAACAAATTGCATCTTTACGTGGTACACCAAACTTAAACACTTGGCGTCCATGTGACACTGTAGAAGCGTCTATTTCATGGAAATCTGCATTGTTACGTAGCGAAGGTCCTACAGCACTTATTTTCTCTCGTCAAAACTTACCATTCCAAACCCGTACAGCAGAACAAATTGCTGATGTGGCTAAAGGTGGTTATGTGTTGGCGAAAGAAAAAGGTGAATTGAAAGCGATTATCATTGCAACAGGTTCAGAAGTTTCATTGGCAATGGAAGCATATGCACAACTTGAAGGTGTGCGTGTAGTGTCTATGCCATGTGCTGAAGAATTTGTGAAACAAGATGCGGCATACCGTGAAGCTGTTCTTCCTGCAAACATTCGTGCACGTGTAGCAGTTGAAGCTGCGCATGTAGACTACTGGTGGAAATTTGTTGGCTTGGACGGCAAAGTGATCGGTATGACCACTTATGGTGAGTCTGCACCTGCTAAAGAATTATTCCAGCACTTTGGTATTACCACTGAAGCTGTTGTAAATGCAGTTAAAGAATTAACAGCTTAATGTTTTAATTTAACTCTTTAAAGACGCTCCAATTGGAGCGTTTTTTATTTTATGAATTGTTTGTAAATTGATCAAATTTTACTGGTAGTTTTTATTAAAAGGTATATAGTGTCCTGCGTCATTTCGTTTTCATGAGATATGGTGATCTAAATACCATAAGTGAGGAAAATATGAGTCTTTATGAACAAATTAGCGATGAAATTGTGCTAATGGATGCGGGTGAGCAAAAATGGATTGGTCAAGATTTACCGCTTGAATCAATGGTTGCTGTAGAATTGTTATTGCAAGATTTAGCAGATGACAAGCAAATCAAAATCCGTCGCAAAAACCATGAAAAGCAAACAGGTTTAAAGCAAATCGATCGAATTCTGGTTGAAAAGTTGTAAGTTGAAATTGGTAAATATAAAGCTCCGAAATGGGGCTTTAGTTTTTTCCGATATAGATTCGGAATAGTTTAAATTAAAATTTTTAAAATAGTATTTTAGAGAATGAACGACTTAAATTGGTTTCTAAGCGTATTAGAAAGATTAAATTTAGATAAAAATAGCTGTAACTTCAAGGCACTAGAATTTCTATTTCATTTGAAAGATAAAGTTGCATATATCAATCCCTGTATTTTTTAAAATGAATCTCCATTGCACCCAAGCCGAGTGCAATGAAATATTCATCTTTAAGATGAAAAATGTTAATCGTGATTTACAATATGATTTTGCTGAAACATGGCTTGTAGATCGGAGCCTGAAGGGGCTTGATAAATTTTCAAACCAAACTCAGGTAAGATTGCCATCAGATGATCAAAAATATCAGATTGAATCATCTCGTAATCTCCCCAAATTGTGGTATTGGCAAAAGTGTAAATTTCCAATGGTAAACCTTCGCTGGTTGGTTGCATTTGTCTGACCATAACTGTTTGAGTTTGAGAAATACCTGAATGCTGCTTTAAATAAGCGGTAACATAAGCACGAAAAGTTCCTATATTCGTTAAGCGACGTTGGTTGAATGTTGCATCATTTAAAAACTGTTGATTAAACTCTTTTAATTCGCTCTGTTTTTTATCTAAATAGGTATTTAATAATAAAAAAGCATTTAGTTTTTTCTGCTCCTGTGCACTTAGGAAATGCACACTATTTTGATCTATAAAAATAGAGCGTTTAATACGCCTAGCACCTAACTGTTTCATTCCTCGCCAATTTTTAAAAGTATCAGTGACGAGCTTGTTGGTTGGAATAGTGGTAAATGTTTTATCAAAATTTTGTACAGTAATCGTATGTAATGACATATCAATAACATCACCATCTGCATTGAGAGAAGGCATTTCAATCCAATCGCCAATACGTACCATATCATAAGAAGAAATTTGTACCGATGCGACAACTGACAAAATCGTATTTTGAAAAACGAGCATAAGTACAGCCGCCATTGCACCAAAGCCTGCAAGTAAACTAAAGACATCTTTCTTTAAAAATGTACCTAAAATTAATAAACCGCAAACAATATAAATAATTAATTTAACAAGTTGTAAATAACCTTTGATGGGTTTATTACGTGATTTAGGAGTATTTTGATAAAATAAATTAAAAATACTGAGACATTCACTAATTGCTAATGCGATTGTCAGAAAAATAAATGCTTGAGAAAGCATTTGAATAACAGTAATAACTTTAACAGATAAATGAGGAACAGTTAAAATTCCATTAATAATAATAATCGCAGGAACAATATTTGCGATACGGCGAATGACACTATGTTCTGATAGAATTTCACTATGAGCAAATTTTAATTTAGAAATCAGTTGACGAATACCTCGTACAACGATTTGTTTCGCAATAAAATTAGCAAGTAATGCAAACAAGATCAGAATACTCAAGGATGTCAACATTTCTAACCAAGGATATTGATCTGACCAATCTTGGATGTTTTGGATAAAAGTAAACTTTTCCAAAATTAAAACCTCTATTAAATTGCGAGTGAAATATTTTATTGATTTATAATGACAATATGTTTTTGGGTAACGATTTAGCTACATTTAAGATAAAGTTTTTCACCACAAACAAACGATTTATATTGTTGATGATTATTTTTTTATTTTATTTAGCCTAAAAATTTTTAATTTAAATCATGCAATATATAAGCTTGGAAAAATAGAATAAAGATTTATACCTACAGTATCTTATGTTAACTTAAACTGAATTGATTTATGTTTTAATGAAATGAAAAAATGAATAAAAAAGGTTCTTCTATTACCAGAGTGCTTGATATTCTTGAAGCAATTTCGACTGCGAAACATCCACCTACGCCTTTAGACTTAGCGGTTGAATTGGATATTCCTAAACCGAGTATTCATCGTTTATTACAAACCTTAGAAAGCCAAGGTTTTGTGAAATATGATGCTTATGGCGGCTATGTGATTGGTGATCGCACTTATAAATTGCTGATCAGCTCATGGGAGCAAGAACCACGTAAAATGGAACGCATGGCAATTTTACAGAAACTTTCTGATCAAATTGGAGAAACCTGTGGTATTGCAATTTTAAATGATAACCAAATGCTTTATACCGACCGAGTACAAACCAATTGGCCCTTACAAGTTTATTTACCTGTAGGTTCAACTGTGCCGTTATGGTGTACTTCAAGTGGTAAACTCTTTTTAAGTTTTTTAGCTGTTGAGCGACAAAAGAAAATTTTAGAACTTTTGCCGATTTGCTCACTCACAAAAAATACCATTGTTGAGCCTCATTTACTCGCACAAAATTTAAAACAAATTTTTGAGCAGCAATTGGGAACAGATGATGAGGAATTTATTGCAGGAATGGTGGCTTGTTCAGTGCCTATTTTAAAAGATGATGCAATTATTGCCTGTTTGTATACGCATGCGCCGACTATACGTAAATCACTACAGGATTTATTAAACTTCGAACCTTTATTGCGTCAAGCAGCACAGGATTTGGAGCAACTGATCAACATCAAATAAACCATCAGATTTAACAAGAAAAACCGCAATGGTTATTGCGGTTTTTTTCATCGTGAAAGAGATTAAATTTAGTTTAAAGTTGGCATGGCAAATTGTGCACCTTCACGGACATTTGCTGTTGGCCAACGCTGAGTAATGGTTTTACGACGTGTATAAAAACGTGCACCATCTGGACCATACGCAGATAAATCACCAAATAATGAACGTTTCCAACCGCCAAAACTATGGTAAGCCACAGGCACTGGTAGTGGAATGTTAATACCAACCATCCCTACTTTGATATGATCACTAAAATAGCGTGCTGCTTCACCATCACGGGTATAAATACAGGTGCCATTACCATATTCATGCGCATTGATTAAATCCATTGCCTCTTGCATGCTATTTACACGTACCACTTGTAATACAGGACCAAAAATTTCTTCTTTATAGCTGGTCATTTCAGGTTGAACTTGATCAATGAGTGTTGCACCCACATAAAAACCATTTTCATAGCCAGCAGGAGCAGCTTTTCGACCATCAACGACAATCTTGGCACCTTGCTGTTCTGCACTGTCGATGTAACCAACGACTTTGGTTTTATGTTGTGCTGTAATCACAGCACCAAAATCATTATTTTTATCTGAAAAATGCCCATATTTTAGAGATTGCATTGCTTCAGATAATTTTTCAATCATTTCATCAGCGATTTGATCACCGACAGCAACAGCGACAGAGAGCGCCATACAGCGTTCACCTGATGAGCCAAAGGCAGCACCAAGAAGTGAACTCACAACGTTATCTAAATCTGCATCTGGCATGACAATGGCATGATTTTTTGCTCCGCCCAAAGCTTGGCAACGCTTACCTTGTGATGTTGCTGTACTATAAATATATTCGGCAATTGGCGTTGAACCTACAAAACTCACAGCTTCTACACGTGGGTCATGGAGTAAAGTATCAACCGCTTCTTTATCGCCATTCACAACATTTAATACACCATCGGGTAAGCCTGCTTCTTTTAAAAGTTGTGCAATAAATAAGGTTGATGAAGGATCACGTTCTGAAGGTTTTAACACAAAAGTATTGCCACAGACGATTGCCATAGGGAACATCCAGAGTGGCACCATCACAGGGAAATTAAATGGCGTAATTCCTGCAACGACACCGAGTGGTTGGAATTCACTCCAAGAATCAATAGAAGGTCCAACATTTTTACTAAATTCACCTTTTAAAAACTCGGGTGCACCACAAGCATATTCGACATTTTCAATACCTCGTTGTAATTCACCTGCGGCATCATGCACAATTTTACCGTGTTCTTCACCAATGAGCTGGCAAATTTTATCAGCATTTTTTTCAAGTAATTCTTTGAATTTAAACATAACACGTGCACGTTTAATGACAGGTGTATTACGCCATTCAGGAAAAGCAGCTTCTGCGGCAGCAATCGCTTGTTCAACCGTGACTTTACTTGCAATTGCAACTTCTTTGCCCTGTATCCCTTCTGATGGATGATAAACTGCTTGAGTGCGTGTATGGTCGTAATTGATAGCACCATTGATAAAATGTCCGATCATATCCATGATAAATTTCCTCTGAAAAAACTGTTAAATCATTGAGTTGTTATAAAAGTGTGGTGTATTTAATGCATTTAAAAAGTTTAGTTATGACCAAAGTTGTTGGTATAACTGCACCATTTCACTGACGCTTGGAACACGTGGATTGTTGTTTGGAGAACCTGAAGCTAAAGCTTGTTCAGCCATTGTTTGCACAACTTGATCAAAATCAGCTTTTTGTACACCAAACTCAGCCAATGTGGGAACTTGCAAATCGCGATTAATTTCGATTAAAGCTTGAACCAATTTTTCATTGGCACTGTCATCTGGGTCATCAATATGTGCAACACCCATTGCTTTAGCACAATCTGCATAACGTTCAGGTGCTGCTTGAATTGAATAAGCTGTAATGCTCGGTAAAAGCATAGCGTTTGAAAGCCCGTGTGGAACGTGGAAAAACGCACCAATCGGACGACTCATCCCATGTACCAACGCTACAGAAGCATTGGAAAATGCAATGCCTGCAAGGGTAGAGCCAAGCATCATTTTTTCACGAACTTGCTCATTATCAGGTTGGTGATACGCTTTTTGTAAATTTGGAGCGATGAGCTTCATCGCTGCAAGTGCTTGGGCATCACTATATAAGCTGGCTTTTTTGCTCACATAAGCTTCAATTGCATGTGTTAAAGCATCTATACCTGTATCTGCCGTAGTACGTGCAGGCAATGACATGGTCAGCTCATAGTCCACAATGGCTGCGACAGGTAAAAATCCAATTCCTGCACACAGCATTTTTTCACTTGTGGCATCATCAGTAATAATCGTGAAACGAGTGCATTCAGAGCCTGTACCTGCTGTCGTTGGAATGGCAATGATCGGTAAACCTGTTTCATTGACTTGGCGGGGAAATTTATAGTCACGAATATTGCCACCAAACTTTCCTAAGATACTGATCGCTTTTGCACTATCAATCGGACTACCGCCACCAACAGCAATAATGGCATCATATTGATGTGTTTTGACATGTTCAACGCCTGCTTCAATAGAACTCGAAGTCGGTTCTGGAATGGTTTGGTCAAAAAAATCAGAATCAATACCAGCATTATTCAAAATATCTTGAATTTTAGTGATATAACCTAAAGACACCATCACTTTATCAGTAATAATTAAGGGCTTTTTACAACCCAGCGCCCCCAAAATATCAGGCAGTTTGCTGCGTGAATTTTTACCAATTTCCATCATACGAGGGAGTTGAATACTATGCGACATAAAATTTCCTTGTCATTTATCATTTTTAAATTATTGAGTTAAAAAGAACCAAACATTGTGCCAAGCGTAATTACGCCTATTAATGCGATTAATGGAATAATCACAGCAATAATGAACATGTCATAGTAAGATTGTTTATGTGTTAAACCACATAAAGCGATGATCGTAATAACAGCACCATTATGAGGAAGTGAGTCAAGTGCACCTGATGCCATGGAAGCGACCCGATGCATGAGCTCTGGAGAAATGGAAAATTGTTGCGCTAAATTCATATAAGTTTCACCCATTGTATTGAGTGCAATACTTAAACCACCAGAAGCCGAGCCTGTGATACCAGCCAGCACGTTAATGACAATCGCTTCGGAAATAAGCGGGTTATTGGGTGCAAGTCCGACTAAAAAATCACGCAAAATAATAAATCCCGCCAATGAAGCAATGACAGAACCATAACCAACTTCAGAGGCAGTATTGAAAATAGGCAAAAATGATGAAGACACGCCTTGTTGTAAAGAATCTTTTAAATCTGCAATGTATTTCCAATTTAAAACAATGATCGTGAGGCAAGCAAGAATCAGTGCGCAAATGATTGCCCATAAACCAACAACAGAACTGAGAGAAGTATTCCCAAATTTATCCGTTGCTAAATAAGCAGTATCTAGATTTGGTAAAATAAGTTTAGTTAAAACAAGGTTAGTAATGATAACGACAAAAATCGGAGTCATGGCGATCATTAAACTCGGACTTTCGCCTTGCGTTAATTCCTTTGAATAATGATGACTTTCAACATGTTGACCATAACCTTCTTGGTTTAAATGTGCTGAATTAACACGTTTATTGAGCCACCACATACCTGAAAATAAAATAAAAATAGAGGCTAGAATTCCTAAACCTGGTGCTGCATATAAGTCTGTATTAAAAAATGGCATTGGAATCGCATTTTGAATTGCAGGTGTGCCAGGAAGTGCTGTCATGGTAAATGTAAGAGCACCTAATACAATGGCTGCTGGAATCAGACGTTTCGGAATACCTAATTCTTTAAATAATGCAGCTGCGATCGGAAATACTGCAAAACCAACCACAAATAAGGACACACCGCCATAAGTTAAGATTGCACAAGATAATACAATCGATAACATGGCACGTTTATGCCCTAATTTTTCAACAAAAAAATTCGCAATTGTTTTTGCTGAACCTGAGTCATCCATTAATTTACCAAATACTGCTCCCAACAAAAATAAAGGGAAATATTTGATGATGTAACCGCCTAGACCTGTCATAAAAATTTGAGAATAAAAACCTAATACTTCGTGACTGAGTCCACTCCAAAGTACAGCAAAAAGTGCCAATAGTGGTGCAAGTATGATGACACTGTAGCCTCGATACGCTAAATACATCAGCAATATCAAAGACAGGATTATTCCGATAAGCCCGATCATTGTTTTACGTCCTGTTTTTATAATATCCATATAATGATACATTTCGTATCATTATTAATTTATATAGCGTAATTTTACATAAGTCAACAGCAACGATTGACAACACTTCTAGGTATTAAAAAATATCCAAAAATTATGTTAAGAAAGAAAATATAACAGCGCATGAAGTGATTAATTAGAATATATTATATTGAAAAATATGAATTAATTTTTATTTTAAAGATTGGGTATGATGTACTTAATCAGTTGAAGCTTGTTGAATATTTTTCTTAAAATGAACACTTTTGATTGTTTTGAAGCATAAGAGAGGAAAATAATCTCAATTTATATTTTTTGGATAATAAAAAACCGAGTGCTTAGACTCGGTTTTTTTATATTGAAACAATAATTATTTTTCTACAAATGCGCGTTCGATCACGTAGTCACCTAACACACCCATTTTTGGTGATTCTTTAAGACCATGTTGGTCAAGTAAAGCTGCAACATCATCAAGGAAAGCAGGGCTACCACATAACATTGCACGGTCAGTTTCAGGGTTGAAACGTGGTAAACCAATTTTTTCAAATAGTTGACCTGATTCAATTGCAGTGGTTACACGACCTTGCGTATGGAAGTCTTCACGTGTCACAGTTGGGTAATACACTAATTTTTCACGAATACCTAATTCTTGGAAAAACTCGTGATTTGGAAGTTCATCTAAGATTAGATCTTGATAAGCTAGTTCTGAAATAAAACGTGTGCCGTGAACAACAATGATTTTTTCAAAGCGTTCATAAGTTTCAGGGTCACGAATCGTTGACAAAAACGGTGCAAGACCTGTGCCTGAAGAAAGAAGATATAAATTTTTACCCGGATTTAAATCATCAAGAACTAATGTTCCTGTTGGTTTTTTTGAAATAAGGATATCATCACCGACTTTTACTTTTTGTAAAATTGAAGTTAAAGGACCATCTGGTACTTTAATAGAGAAAAACTCTAACTCTTCTTCGTAGTTAGCACTTGCAATAGAATAAGCACGCATTAAAGGCTTACCATTGACTTCAAGTCCAATCATCACAAATTGACCATTTTTAAAACGTAAAGTGGTATCACGTGTCGTTTTAAAACTGAATAATGTGTCATTCCAGTGGTGTACGTGAGTAATCTTTTCGACGTTGAAAGCAGCCATTAAAGGTCTCAATAAATTATCAAATTAGAACAGCTTACTATTCTAATCTAAAATCATTCTCGATAAACTGAATATATTTAATTGAGCTTATCAGAAAAAGTGATTATGACTGAGTTGACTTTGCCTATTATTGGTTATATGCATTCTCCTTACAAGGAAAAATTTGGTATTCCACGCCAACCCAATTTGGTACAAGTTGAATCTTATATCGAGATGCTTGCACCTTATAATGATCTTTTAGCCTTTGAAGGAATTGAAGAATTTAGTCATTTATGGTTGGTTTGGCAATTTCATAAAAATAAAAATATAGAAGAAAATCATAAATTTAGATCACAAGTTCGTCCACCTCGTTTAGGAGGAAACAAAAAAATAGGCGTGTTTGCAACACGCAGTATGTATCGTCCTGCACCTATAGGTTTGTCAGTGGTACAACTTAAAAAAGTGGAAAAAGTAGGAAAATCGGTACGTATTTATTTAACGGGAAGTGACCTATTAGAAGGCACACCAATCATTGATATCAAGCCTTATATTCAATATTCAGATGCTCTGATGAATGCGACGAGTGGTTATGCACAACAAGAGCCGATCAGAAAAAAAGTTGTTTGGTCTGAAAATGTACAATTAACTTTAGAAAATTTATTTAAAACTCAGAAAATTACAACACAAACGCAATATGAACTTGAACAAGTGCTGTCTTTAGACCCACGTCCAGCCTATCAAGAAGATGAATCACGTGTGTATAAAATGAAATTTTCTAATTTAGATGTGAGCTTTAAGGTCAGCCAAATAGACATTGAAATTATTGAGGTGCAAGTCTTAGCCTGATTTTTTTACACAAGATTTCATTAGAAACTTATAGAAATAAAATATTGAGATCTTGTGTAAATGGTTGCATGTCTAAGCGACCAATCGCACCTAGATCTAAACAATATAAAGTCAAATCATTTTCGATATTGGAAATGAAATATCCCTGATCACCTTCTTGTCCAATCATTAAATAATGAGGCTCATGAACTTGGATTTGGTAGGTTTTATTACGTTCAATGAGGTCAAAAGCATTATAAAAACAAATAAAAACATCTTCTTCATTCTCTTTACATTCAACTTCAAAAATAGCTTGGTCTTGAATAATATGAATTAGAATTTTTTGATAATATAAGGGGAGCGTATATTTCCAATAATCTTCAATTTTTTTAATATGACTTAATATAACATGATGCATATTTAACCTTCAGTGTTTGTGTGATTTAACCGATGATCTCATGATTTAAAACATTTATTGGATTATGAACCAAAAACTGCCAATAGATTGAAGCTCTATTTAATTATCAAATATTTTAGGCTTCTTTCTAGATGACTTAATTCAAAGAAGCCTTTTTAGCGTTAAATTATTTTAAAACTTCAAAGTCGGCATATTCATAAATTTTTTCAGCATTTATTTCATAAATTGCATCTAGAAATGCCACATTAAAACTGCCTACAGATTGCGTTTTTTCAAAAGCGAGTTTACCTGCAATAGCAAAATGGATATGTGCTGCTAATGCTGCTAATGTGGGCGTTGTAACAGCACCATAGGCTGCAATTAAGGCACCTAAAGCACAACCTGTTGCAGTCACTTTGGGTTGTAAATAACTGCCACCATTGACTTTAATGGTGATGTCTAATTCTTTTGATAAAATAAAATCAGACACACCTGAGATTGCAACACATTCGGTACATTCTAAAAGTGTTAAGGCGGTTTGATAAACATCATCACTTGCAAGCGTACTATCTACACCTTTGGATTGTACTTGATTTCCTGCTAGCGTACTGATTTCTGAAGCATTACCGCGAATAATCGTGGGTTTTAATAAAACAAGTTGATCGACCATTTCGCTACGCCACTTTAAAAATGCACCATAACCGACAGGGTCAAGTACCCAAGGCATTGCTTTGATTTGAGCAGTTTGGGCAGCAATTTTCATTGCTTGCATTTGTTCTGTTGTTGGCGTACCAAGATTTATACTTAGGGCTGAGGCGATATTTGCAAAACTTTCAGCTTCAAAAGGGTTGTCAATCATGGCAGGAGAAGCTCCTGCGGCAAGTAGAACATTTGCAACATAATTAGCTGCAACACTATTGGTAATACAGTGAACCAAGGGTTGTTGTGTATGTAGTAATGTCCAAGCTTCGATCACTTTTTCAAGTAAAGTTTCTGTTTGAATGGATTGTGCAGAAATATTTTCAAGCTGATTCATATTCAGTCCTTACTGAGTAAAGTAATGGTCTTGGTGTTTACAACGATTACAAAATGTCGAAATTGAGTTATTGGCATCATATTCGATACTTAATTCTGTAGAGCCACAGTGCATACAATTAAATTTTGAAAAAAACTCCATACGCGGTTTGATATTATGCCAAATATGCTGAATCGTTTGAGCAATATAATTTTCATCTAATTTAATAAATTGGAATAAAAATATTTCACTCATACGACTGAATTTTAAATCGAATGGGCGAGGTAAAGTCGAAATTTCAAATTTTCTTTCAATCGATGTTCGACGATATTCTTCAAGGGTTTTACGGAGTTTGTTGGTATTATTAAAATCTGTATTTTGAAGATCAAGCGCATTATTTTGTTGGTGTAAATAATCTAATGCAGTTTGAATCATATAATAAATTTGACCTAAGGATAGGTAGTTTAATAAATAATCGCAATAATCCTTAAATTTTTTATTTCCTGAAAATTTAACACCTAATCTTTTACAATAATATTGAGTAAATTCAACAATTTCATTATAAAAAATAATGAATAGCGTATTTTTTACTTCCTCAGCTTGTTGAAATGGTGCGCCATATTTAAAATCTTCAAAAAACCATTGTCTTAATCTTTGATAAATTGTGTATAGTGATGGTTCTAAAAAGCGGTCAACTCGAACATCAAGATAATAGCTATTGTCATCATCTTTTAAAGTGACCATTCTTCTTTTACTAATCACATGATATTTTTCAAGCCGATAGAGAATCGTATTTTGTAGAGAATAAGTCGAGGCTAATTTTTCCCATTTTAATTTTTCAAAATTAATAAACTCATGCTCAAAATAATCATTATGTATGGTTTTTTCTAAAACAGAGAGCAAAAATAATTTATCAATTAAATATAAACTTGAAAGTGGACGTATATTTAAAACCTTTTTATGGTTTGGACTAGCTTCATCTTTAGGTGAAAGTAAGTTTTGAGAACAGTTTTGACAGGTACACTGCATCGCATCTGATTCAGATATTTTATGTTCACAATGTGTGCACTCAAAATATTCTAAAGGAACATCATTGAGTTCAGCTGAAACGAGAAACATAGAGGCTTTACAAAGAGGACAAAAACTACTTTCATCATGTTCTTTTTGTAGAATTAGGAGCGCCATAATTAATCTAAATGCTAAAGTTGACATGAGTATAAAATTTTATGTCATAGAATGCTAATTTTCACTTTGAGTATGGAGAAACGTTGAATGGTCAAAAAATTCAAAAACTATTTTTTATAATATGGGTTTTAGAAAGCGGGTTAGAAACGTTAAAAAATGCGTGTTATGTTCATTGAAGATAAGTGGTTTTGATGGCTATTTTTTGGTTGAAAAATCACATTTATAAATGAATAAGTATCAACTAAAAGCCTCACGTTGATATAAGGCTTTTAATTGATTTAAACTTATTTTGCAGCTTCTTCAGTTGCTACAACTGCACTAGCAGAAGCTTCTGACACAACGACAGTTTCTTGAGCAACAGCTTCAGTCGCAGCAGGTGTTTCTGCTTGATTTTCAGCAGCAATAGCAATTGCACATTGTGTAGAAATGAGAGCAGCAAGACAAAGCTTGGATACAGTTTTCATGTATAATCCTTAAAAAAATAAGTTTAAAACGAGAGTCCGAACTTTAAAGAAGAAAATATGTTTAATGTGTTGTGATATGTGATTTTTATGTAAGTAAAATACATGAAAATTAACATAATATTTGATGTTTAACGCATTTTTAAAAATTTATGTGATATGTATAAAGTATAAGCAAAGCGTACCAGAGTGAACAGTTATAAATTGACAATGTGTAAATGGCTTAAAATAAACAGCAATCACAGACTGTTGAGCACTTATTGAAAGTTATTAAATAAAAGTGACATAAAGCACAATGGTTTATTCACTTTTTAGTCATGAAAATGAAATATATCTGAAATAAACTGAGTGCTATTAAATCACCCGTTGTGGAAAAATGTGATGAAATTAAATCTTGCACTTGCTGTACTTCTTATTGCTCCTTTAACTTTAGTTGCTTGCTCAAAACAAGAAAAAGCACCTGCTGCTGAGCAAGGTTCAAGTTCTGCCGCGGTTGCACCTGAAGCGACTTCAGAAAAAGTAACGCCAGAACAACAAGCAGCGATTGATGCATTGGATCAACCTGTATTAGATGAAAAAAATACAGATGTTCCTGCTGAGAAAGCCAATGCACCAGCAGATGCGGCAACACCTGAAGTAGCTGAAGAACCTGCAAAAGCTCAATAATTTAAATCGCTTTGTTGTTATTTGTTAAAAGTCCCTGCATTTGCAGGGCTTTTTTTTGAAATAGTCAATATTGTTGCTGAATTGAAACAAATCACAGGGTAGAATATGCCACATTACCTGGGAGGATATTATGGCTCTTATTTCATTGCGCCAGCTCTTGGATCATGCCGGTGAACACAATTACGGCGTTCCAGCGTTTAACGTAAACAACTTAGAACAAATGCGTGCAATCATGTTAGCCGCAGATGAAACAAATTCACCTGTAATCGTGCAAGCTTCGGCAGGTGCGCGTAAATATGCAGGTGCTCCATTCTTACGTCACCTTATTTTGGCAGCGATTGAAGAATGGCCACATATTCCAGTGGTAATGCATCAAGATCATGGTACAGACCCTGATGTATGTCAGCGTTCAATTCAATTAGGCTTTTCATCAGTGATGATGGATGGTTCTTTGGGTGCAGATGGCAAAACACCAACATCTTATGAATATAATGTTGATGTCACTCGTCGTACAGTTCAAATGGCACATGCATGTGGTGTTTCTGTTGAGGGTGAAATTGGTTGTTTGGGTAGCCTTGAAACAGGTATGGCGGGTGAAGAAGATGGCGTAGGCGCAGAAGGCGTACTTGACCATTCACAACTTCTCACTTCTGTTGAAGAAGCGCGTAGTTTTGTTGCCGATACGAATGTTGATGCGCTTGCAATTGCTGTAGGTACTTCACACGGTGCGTACAAATTTACACGTCCACCTACAGGCGACATTTTGGCAATTGACCGTATTAAAGAAATTCATGCGGCACTTCCAAATACACACCTTGTGATGCACGGTTCAAGTTCTGTGCCACAAGAATGGTTGGCTGTGATTAATCAATATGGCGGCGACATCAAAGAAACTTATGGTGTTCCTGTTGAGCAATTGGTTGAAGCGATCAAACACGGTGTACGTAAAATCAACATTGATACAGATTTACGTTTAGCATCTACAGGCGCAATGCGTCGCATGATGGCTGAGCAACCAAGTGAATTTGACCCACGTAAATTCTTTGCAAAAACTGTAGATGCGATGAAACAAATCTGTGTAGATCGTTATACAGCATTTGGTACAGCAGGTAATGCAGATAAAATTCGTCCAATTTCTTTAGAGAAAATGGTTGAACGTTATAAATAATTGTTATTAGATTATTTATAAAATAAAAGCCCACATTTTGTGGGCTTTTTCTTGAACTAAAAAATGGAATAAAAGGATCGTAATGGAGCTTATTTTTTCAGCAGCCTTGTGTAGTGTACTGGTTTCGATCCTGCTTAAAATTGCAAAAAACAAAGGTTATGATACCTTGCAAATGATTGCATGGAATTATGTAATAGCCAGTATTTTAAGTTATTTTTGGTTTAAACCTGATCTTGCTCATATTTCAATTTTGAATACACCATGGTGGCTGATTATTGTTTTAGGCGTGGTTTTACCCAGTATTTTTTTATGTCTAGCAAAATCTTTGCAAACAGCAGGTATTCTCAAAACTGAACTTGCTCAGCGTTTATCCGTAGTTTTGTCTTTATTAGCAGCTTATTTTTTATTTCAAGAACAGTTTAATACCTTGAAAATGGTGGGTACGGTTCTAGGAATAGTTGCAGTACTTTTTATTGTTCTTTCACAAAAACAATCAGTTGAGCATACCGTTGAACAACAAGGCATTTTCTTTTTATTGAGTGTGTGGATTGGTTATGCGCTGGTTGATATTTTATTAAAATATACAACGAGTTTGGGATTACAATTTGCTGTGACATTAAACTTAATGTTTATTGCGGCGTTTATTTTTACGACTGTTTATTTGGTACTTAAAAAAACACAATGGCAAAGTAAAAATGTGGTGGCTGGTCTTGCTTTAGGGCTATTAAATTTTGCCAATATTGCACTGTATGTTAAGGCACATATATTGTTAAAGGATTCTCCAGCTATTGTTTTTGCAGGTATGAATATTTTGGTGGTGTTATTGGGTGTTGCTGCTGGACTGATTATTTTTAAAGAAAAATTGAAATTATTCAATTTAGTAGGATTATTTTTAGGATTAATTGGCGTGATATGTTTGGCTTTGGCGATCTAAGCTTTATGTTTTTCAAAGGTCGATTCAAATATTAATTTGGTTATAAAGTCATTAAAACATCATATTTTGATCATAAAAGTTTAAGAAATAGAGTGGAAAATAGGCGAGAGCTTTCTTTGTAGTGGTGTATGTGCCATGAATCAAGACCTATTTTCTACGCTATATGCTTCACTTTATCAAAACTAAGTACAACTTATTGCCATGCGTGAAGAACATGAACCAGACTTGATGAAAGTCTGTCAAGATGGTCGCTTATGGGAATTACATTATACGTCTGTGCCTCATTATTTAGAAATGGGAATATATATTCGTAAAGCTTTAGCGCAAAAATCTGAAGGTACACGTATTCCTTTTGTGGTCATGGATCAACATACAGGGCAGATTGTAGGTACAACCAGTTTTCGAGATTTTGATTGGGATGTGTGCCGAGTAGAAATAGGTTATACGTGGTATGCACAATCTGTGCAACGTAGCCATATTAATACGCAGTGCAAATTTCTTTTGTTGCAACATGCTTTTGAAGTTTTACAACTCAATTCAGTTATTTTACGTACAGATATTTTGAACCTAAAAAGCCAAAAAGCGATTGAACGAATTGGAGCAAAACGTGATGGGGTTTTACGTCAGGATGCTTTAAGAAAAGATGGTTCAATTCGAGATACGGTGATTTATAGTATTGTGAAAGATGAATGGAAAGAGATTCAACAACATCTTACAAATTTAGTTACTGGTTAATTGCTATCAATTTTACCTATTTCAAGACCTACGTGGACGTAGGTCTTGAGTTTTAAAAGTTATTTATAGTAGGTTTCAATAGCTTTTTGTATAGTGTCAGCAGCAATTTTATTAAACTGATAGCATTGATTATTTTTGCTAAAAATAGTGGTTTCCTCAAAGCTATCATCATTTGCAAAGTGATATCGTCCTTCGCCAGCACCAGTTTTTCCCTTGTAAGAATATTCTATCGCGGCAGGAAGGTAGTTCTCGGATGTATCATTCAAGTACATCCAAGAATGATTTAACCAATTGCCATAAATTTTAGCTTGAGGGTATGTTGTGCTATTGGTGTAAAAATTTGATGTTTTGAAGTCAGATTCCCAATAATTAGGACTAAAGGTTAAAAAGTCTTGATTAGTACTCACATAATCTGAACATATATATTTTGCCCCTTCAGGGAATTTCACATGAGCATTAAAAAGTCGATCCAGTTTTGGATTGGTATCATAGATCCCAAGTATATTTTCTGTGAGTTCAAGTCCTGATAAATCATCTATTGAATATTTGACTTTAAAATCAAGTTTTCTTTGTGTATCAGCAGGAAGGCTATAATGTAAATAATAGATTTCATTCCAGTTGGTTGTTTCTATTTTATTTATAAATGCGACAAACTCTTCTGTTATAAGGCTTGATTTTTCTGAAGGTGGAATATAGATATTCTCTGTGAGAAAACCATTAGTATTAATTTGAGGAGTCCTAATATCACTCGGATTTGTAATGTTTTTTTCACTTACAAATACTTTATCTTTATCAATTCTTCGTGTAACACGTGAAATATCAATATCACCATTATTTTGATAAAAATAAGAAAATGAATCCGTACCTTCAAATACACTAGTCGTTGGAGTCGTTGGAGTCGTTGGAGTCGTTGGAGTCGTTGGAGTCGTTGGAGTCGTTGGAGTCGTTGGAGTCGAAGAGCTATCATTGCTACTTCCACCCCCACAACCTGTCATGAATATAGATAACGTGAGCAATGTAAGTGAGTATTTTTTCATTATATTTTATTCCTAATCTTGGAATTTTTTGGGTTTTAGAACTTAAAAGCTTAAATGTTTTAATAAATAAAGTAAATAATATTGTAAGTTTAAATTAATAATAGGGCGGTTTTGTTACACAAATAAAATTTAAGTTGAACCGACCTAGCTCGCGTTATTTCAGCACACATTAGTTTAATATCGTGTGTGAGGTAAAAAGGCATTAAAATCAATTACTGATCACAACATAAGTAGAAATAAAAAAGATATTCTATTTATTTATATTCTGAGTATTCAACAATAAAATGCTTCTCTAAAACTTTCAATCAACTCAGGCGGTACGCGAGTTGTTTGAGCATTAGTACGCATAAAAAGTTCACCTTTATAATAAAGTGGTCGATCAGCTTTATTACATTTAAACACTAAAATAGTTTTTCCATGAATTTGAATATCTTCAAGTGTAGAATAAATATTGGAAATTTTGTGACTTTCATGCGCGAGTTTGTCAATCAAACTACGTTTCATCAAGTCTAACGAGTTATTAAAAAAATCTTGCATTTCTTGTTCTATTCCCACAATTTTTAAATCATCAGAAACCCCAATAAATACATAACCATTTCGTGTATTCATAAAGGCAAAACAAGCTTTTGCCCATTTATCAGACTTGCGGTTAGTTAATAAGTCTGTAGTACGTTCCTTAAATTCAACGCGTTGATTTTCTCCAAGATGAATTAAGTTGAGATAATAATCAATATGGGGCTTTTGCTGATAATGTTGCAAGGTCGTTTTAATCTTTTCTAAGGATGTATAAGCGACTACGGTTTCAAGATTGTGAATATTTTGCCATTGGTAAATCAGTTTGATTTTATGCTCTATAGAAACATCTGAGTCTGCTAAAAAATCAAAACTCTGATTTAAAATCTTTAAAATTTCACTATAAATTTCATGGCTATGGATCGGGATTGAAATTTTATTAAAAGTTTCTTTTATTCGTATAATTTTTTTTTGAAACTCAAAAGGCTCTTGATAAAAACTTAAATATTTAAACTCATTTAAAATATGTTCATAGGGGCGATGGAAAGAAGCAGGAAAAAGTTGTTTAGGAGGAGTGTCGATATATTTTTCTATTTTTTGAAAATAATGTTTCAGTGTGGAATATTTTAAAGATTGGTAAATATTAATTTCAAATTTTTCAGAAAGCTCTTTGGTAGTATAGGACTGAAAAAATAATAACGTTTGGATTTCTTTATAGCTATTGGGGTAGTCGTGCCAATGGGTTTCTAAAAACTCATTAAAGTTTTTAAATTTATTGGTGATATATGTGTTTAAATCCATCACACACCTTTTCCTTGACTGTATGGTGTTTTGTATTTTCAACAAATATGTCAACAGACTATTTATATCACCTTATGTATAAGTGATTTATATTTAGAAATAAAGATACGGTGTTATTTGATGCACTAAAATTGTTAGAAAATATACCAAATATTTCAGTTTGGTGAAATAAAAATACAAGGGGTTAAAGTCAGGCGATAATCAATCATATAAGCGATACACTCCACTAAAACGCTCACAACCTTTTTGCTCTGTTTTAATCGTTAAAATAGCTTTTTGAAAATCAAGTCGATATTTACAATCATGTTCATTATCTAGAATCTCATTTTTTTTATCAGGCGTGGTATAAGATAATAAAGAAATAATCTGTTTATCTTTGTGATTATTTGGGTTTCGATAAGCCAAGCCTTCAATTTTAATACGATCTTTGGTGAGTTGATGTACTTGAATGTGAACAGGTTGTTTGGATATTTCCCCTTGTTCATATTTGATAAAATGTTGCGTTAAACTTTGATTCATCGAGGTATAAAAATTTAAATCTTCTAAACGAATATCAAATTGTTGTTGAAAGCATTCACTTGATTTACATTGTTGTAAACGATTTAACCAAAGGCGGTTACTATCATAAAGTAAGCGAATAGGCGCATCAGTGATAAGGTATGCTGTTAAATATTTTTCATTTAATTCTGTGCGTAAACTTTCAAATTGACTTGAGCATATTTTCTTTAAGACAGTAGTGTTTTGCTGTTGACAGTCAATAGGCAAAGCGTGCGCCACTGAAGTAAGGGCACAGCTTAAAATAAAACCAGATAAAAGGTTTTGAATAGGATTAAATTCTGTATTCAACAGCATGATCGCTTATACTTTCACAATGTTTGCATCCGTACTATACGAATTCGAAAGTACGAATACAAGATTTTTAAAAATTAAACATCGCATAAAGGAACTGAAAATGATCATACCGATTCGTATTGGGCAAGGAATGGATGTGCATGCCTTTGAAGAAGGTGATTTTGTGACTTTAGCAGGGATTCAAATTCCGCATACACAAGGTTTAAAAGCACATTCTGATGGGGATGTTGTTCTGCATGCGCTCAGTGATGCATTACTTGGTGCTTTAGCCTTAGGAGATATTGGTCAGCATTTTCCAGATACAGATCCAGAGTTTAAAGGTGCCGATAGTCGTAAACTTTTAAAACATGTGTATCAACTTATTTTAGATCGTGGTTATGTACTCAATAATGCTGATATTACTGTGGCATGCGAGCGTCCAAAATTAGCAAAACATAATTTAGCAATGCGTCAAAGTATTGCAGATGTATTGGATGTTGATGTTACTCAGATTAGCATTAAAGCAACGACGACTGAAAAGTTAGGTTTTACAGGTCGTCAGGAAGGAATTTTATCGACTGCGACAGTGTTGATTAGTCATCACAGTAAATAATGTTAAAAATTGCTGAAATAGAGATTGATGCTTTATTTCAGCAAAATGTGCAGATTAATGTTGCCAAAAACCCGCAATGATTTGATGCGTGTGTTTATGTTGAAATAAATATAATGCGCCATAAGCAAAAATATATGAACCTTGTAAGGTTGAATCTAAATAATAATCTTCATCGATTTGCAAATAAAACTGATAATCTTTTTGGAGATGTTCAAAATAACAGGCAGTATCTTGGATTAATTTTGGCTGTTCTGAATAAGTAATAAAGTTAAATTTGGACTGATGGACATGTTGAAAAGGGCTTAAATAGCTTTTACATAGATCAGGAAGGTAGAAAGCAACGGCATTTCCTTCAGGTGAGGCATCATGTTCAAAAACTTCAATCGCAATATCAGGGAAAATTTGCTGATCAATACGAGTATTAAAATCGTTATGTACAAAGATACTTAAATATTTTTCAGGATTTTCTTTTTTCTGAATGGTTAAATAGAAGCGATAATCTTCAAAGGTAGATAATTTGTCGGTCAGAATTGCTGGAGGACAACCACCAATCCAACCGATTGCATCAGTTGGATGGTCATCGTAAATTTTTGAGATGAAATTCATTAAGCAAAATGGTCAGCATTCATCAAAGAATGTTGCAAATCCAAAGTCGATTTACGACCTTGCAATTGTAAGCTGACAGCATGAATTAATCCTGTCCAAGTTTCATTGGGTTCCCAAATTTCATGCATCAACTCTTGAGCTGTAGGCATGTCCATATCCATAAAATATTGACGATATAAATATATTAAGCTGCTGACACGCATATTTTTAGCACAATGTACCCAAACCATTTTTTCTTGTACAAGGTGTGCAAGCATGTCTAAAACAAATAAGCATTGATCATCGGCTGGCGTATCCCAAGAGATCGGGATTTGAATATAATTTAACCCAAGTTCAGCACAAATTTTATCTTCATGTTCGAGATGTGGATTTGCATCTGTAAATGCCAGATTAATAATTGTATCAACACCGTATTCTTTAATCTGTTTCAACTGTTCAGCAGTAGGTTGTCCTGAAGTGAGTAGGCGTTCATGGACAAACTGAAAGTCTGCGATTTGACTGAGTTCTTGTTCAAGTTCGTTCATAGCATTCTTACAGGTATACAAAAAAATATAATGACATCATAAACAAAAAACGCCATCTATGTAGATGACGTTTTTAGATTAATTAACGATTTGGCAATATTTCTTTTAAAGCCGCATCCATTTCAAGTAAGGTTTTTTCTGTTGTTTCCCAGTCAATACAACCATCTGTGACAGATTTACCGTATTCAAGGTCACATAGATTTGCAGGAATATCTTGACGTCCACCTTTAAGATGACTTTCAACCATAATACCTACAATTGACTTATTACCATCTAAAATTTGCTCTGTGATATTTTTCAATACCAAAGGTTGTAAGTATGGGTCTTTATTTGAGTTAGCATGACTGGCATCAATCATGATTTTGTTGCTCACTTTGGCTTTAGCAAGCGCATTTTCAGCTTCCGCAACAGAACCAGCATCATAGTTTGGTTTACCATTACCACCACGTAATACAACGTGTGCATAAGGGTTACCTTTGGTGCGAATAACAGAAACTTGTCCTTCGTTATTTAAACCTAAGAAACTATGACCATGTTTTACAGATTGCATTGCATTGGTTGCAACGGTTAAGCCACCATCTGTACCATTTTTAAAGCCAACTGGTGAAGATAGACCAGATGACATTTCACGGTGGGTTTGGCTTTCAGTAGTACGCGCACCAATTGCAGACCAAGAAATCAGGTCTTGATAATATTGTGGTGAGTTTGGATCAAGTGCTTCAGTTGCACAAGGCAAACCTTTTTCATTGAGCTCAACTAAAAGCTGACGACCTAGGCGTAAACCTTTTTCAATATTGAATGAATCATTCATATCAGGGTCGTTAATTAGACCTTTCCAACCTACAGTTGTACGTGGTTTTTCAAAATAAACTCGCATAATGATATAGAGTGTATCTTTGACTTTTTCACTCAGTACTTTTAAGCGATCAGCATATTCATGAGCTGCTTTTGTATCATGAATTGAACATGGACCAATGACGACAAATAGACGTTTGTCATTGCCATCTAAAATATTGCGAACAGTTTCACGACCATGAAGTACAGTTTGATAAGCAGTTGCTGTTAATGGTAATTCTGCTTTTAATTCTGCTGGAGTAACAAGTGTTTGAATGCTTTGGACATTCACATCATCAATATCTGATTGAGTAATAGGATTAGACTGTTGTGTATTCATTGCCGTCACTGGGGTATTAGATCATACAAAAAGTATTTTTAGTAATTTGAATATAACATGAATTGATTCAAGTTTTGTTCAAATAAATCATTAAAACTTTAGCATCAATACATAATTATTAGTTATGTATAAGTGGATAATATTAAACTTGATATCGTTGGTCAATCTGAATCAACATTGCAGTTTGTGGTTTTTCTACAGGTTTGCTTTTTACAGGATTGATAATAAAGTTGACACCAAGCGCAAATAAGGTGATTCCTAAAATTTTACGAATGAGTTTTTCAGGCATACGAGAACTGATCAGTGTACCCACAATAATCGCTGGAATTGAACCCACTAGTAACCATCCAAGTAAATGGAAATCGACATTACCTGAAGTCATATGTGCAAAGCCTGCAACAGACGTTAATAACACTGCATGTACAACGTCAGAACCAATAATTCGGATCATGGGTAGATTTGGAAACATTAAAATTAATGCCATAATGCCAAATGCGCCTGCACCTACAGATGACAAGGTAACAAAGACACCCAGTACAACTCCCATGATGATCACATAGAGCTTTTTACCTTCAATATTAAAAGCTTGCTCTGATAAATTCCCTTTTTTTTCTACACGTATTTTGTCAAAAAAGCGCTCAATCTGTGCTCTAAACATAATTGAAAGCCCAGTGAGTGTGAGCATAAAGCCCAAAACCATTGTTAACACTGTTTTATAATGTGTAGAGTTACTTAGATAGTTATCTAAAACCCAATGTGTAATAAATGATGCAGGAATACTGCCAAGTGCTAGCCACAAAACAATGGGCCAGACGATATTGAGTTTTTTTGCATGCACCAAAGAACCACAAAATTTTGAAATAGCGGCATAAAGCAGGTCTGTTCCAATGGCAATGTGAGGCTCAATTCTAAATAGACTAATAAGAATAGGGGTCATTAATGAGCCACCACCCACACCAGTAATACCAACACAAAAACCAACGAGTACGCCAGCTAAAATAAACTCAACAGGACCAACCATGACTGAATTGCCAAATATCAAAAAACTGGCATATCTTATGACTTTTTAATATAAGTCGTTGTCTTGATTGTTGATTTACTTATTCTAAAAAATGCTAAAGTAAAAACGAACTATGAGATTAATCAACAATATTAGAATTCTGTTCAATCACACTTGTTAAATTTGCTAATATAAAACGTGATTGGCTTTATATTTTATTTCAATAAGGATTTTATCTTGCAAAATCGAAAACTTAAAATTGGAATCGTGGTGGGTGAGGTATCAGGCGATACGCTTGGGGCTAAGCTTATTCGTAGTTTTCGTGAGCAAGGCATAGATGTTGAGTTTGAGGGGATTGGCGGTCCTCAAATGATTGCAGAAGGCTTTAATAGTTATTATCCAATGGATATTTTGTCTGTGATGGGCATTGTTGAAGTTTTAAAAGATATTAAAAAATTATTTGCTGTACGTGATGGATTAGTAGAAAAGTGGAGTGAAAATCCTGTTGATATTTTTATTGGCGTCGATGCGCCAGACTTTAATTTACGTCTTTCAAAAAGTTTAAAGCAAAAAAATCTACCGATTAAAACGGTTCAGTATGTCAGTCCTTCGGTATGGGCATGGCGACAAAGTCGTGTTTATGGCATTAAAGCCAGCATCGATTTGGTGTTATGCCTATTTCCATTTGAAAAAACATTTTTTAAGAAATTTGATGTCCCTGCGGCTTTTGTTGGTCATCCTTTAGCGAGTGAATTGCCTTTACAAAATCCAATTTTAGACGCAAAGCAAGAGCTTGGTTTAGACCTAAGCGAAAAACATATTGCGTTACTACCTGGTAGTCGTCGTGGTGAAATCGAGCGCTTAGGTCCTTTGGTTTTAGATGCGGCAAAAATCATTCATGCTAAATATCCAGAATATCAATTTGTGATTCCTGCTATCAATGATTTACGTAAGCAACAAATTGAAGAACTGTTAAAAAGCTATCCAAAATCACTTATAGATCAAATTCATTTACTTGAAAATAAAGATAAAGAATCAAAAATAGGTCGACAAGTCATGAATGCCGCCAATATTGTTGCATTGGCTTCAGGTACAGCAACTTTGGAAGCTTTACTTTTACATCGTCCCATGGTGACGTTTTATAAGTTAAATTGGTTGACTTATTTTATTGCTAAATTAATGGTAAAAATTCAGTATTATTCATTGCCAAATATTATTGCAGGAAAAAAAGTGATTCAGGAATTGATCCAATCTGATGCGACACCTGAAAACTTGGCGGCTGAAATTGAAAAATTAATGAATCAGGAAACAGCGCAGATTCAAGCGATGCAGTTGATTACCATGCATAAACAGCTTTTATCTGATAATAGTGAAGATCCTGTACAGGCGGTTTTACGCTTTCTCTAAGATTAATGATAAAATATTATGGTAAATAACTGATTTAGATCATATTTTATTGAGGTTTTTATTTGAATGTTGTTATACTGCTATGTTTGAAAAGCCTAAGCAAATCATGAAGATTCTTAGGTATAGTATTGATTTAAATAGATATAGAGCATGACGAAAAAAGTAGTTTTATCTTTAATGAGTAGTGTGATGATTTTAACAGGGTGCCAAACCTCGTTATTAGGACAGAAAAAACCACAAGCAGATTTTGTATATACAAATCAACAGAAATGTGAAGATCCAGTGCAGTTAAAAGTCGGGCAAACATTCAGGTTTAATGCCGCAGAAAATGTGACTACAGGCTATTATTGGGCACTGACTTCGTTTGATGATACTTTGTTAAAAGTAGAGCAGTCCTATGTATCAGATTATGCTAAACCTAATATGGTTGGAGTCGGTGGTACAAAATCTTTTATATTTACCGCTTTAAAATCAGGTCAGACAGAGATTGAGTTGCATCATGGGCGTGGTGGAAGTCGTTATGACAGTGTATCTTGGCAATGTAAAATTCAGATTTCTGATGCTATTCAATGATTCAATTTGATTAGACATAAAAAAATGGACATTACAGTCCATTTTTTTATGTTGGTAAGAGTTTTTAAACACGAATACTGATTTCATAACCCGTATATTTACGAATATTGATCACGCCTGTATCCATAATCAGATATTGACCTTTAATGCCTTGAAGCTTGCCGCGGATAATCGGAGTTTTATCCAGATTATGTGACTTAATCTTTTCAGGATATAGATCTACAGGATAGACAAATTCACGTGGTAACTCATTGTCCAATAATTCAATGCCTTCATTAAATTCAAGATTTTGTGCAAATTCATCACGAATAGTTTGAATTTTTGGTGCAAATTCTTCAATCAATTCATTTTTAATTTCAACTAGATTAATTGGATCAGCTTCACCTTTGAGTAACTTGCGCCAATCTGTTTTATCTGCAACCTGAGTTCCAAACATCACTTCAAGCTGACCAGAAAGACGACGTGAACCTACTTTCATGATTGGTAAGGCTTGAGTCGCACCTTGATCGAGCCAGCGTGTTGGCATTTGCCCAAGACGAGTAATCCCCACTTTTAAGGCACTCGAATTGGCTAAATAAACAATGTGTGGCTGAAAACAAACTTCATGGGCAAAACTGTCTTCACGGCATGTTCCCAAGTGATAATGACAAGTTTCTGGCTTCATGATACACATATCACAAGATGCTTTAGTCTTCATGCATTTAAAGCAATGCCCTTGAGAATAAGACTTCGGCGTTTTAGATCCACAAGAAACACAGTAAATATTACCTGTTGCTTCGATTTCGATCTCTTGCCCTAAAACAAAAGGGAGATCAATTTCTGTACGATCTAATATAAATTTATATTCAACATTTGCCTTATGTGTTTGCTGATCAGTTACACTAAGGTCTTTAAGACCTGCATGCATTTTATGACAAATGCCTTGTAGTTCCATGTTTCGTTACTCACTTCAATAAAGGTGCAGTTATGGCTCAGCAAAATGTCATTACTTCTATGCTAGACGATTTATCGCATGAACAGCCTATTCAAACTGCAGTGTGTATTGGGCAAAATTTAGCGCAATACAATACAAATCATTCAATTCAATGGACGTATTTTAACGTATCTGATTTTTTAAATCTGCCTTTTACACAGCGATATGATTTAGGTTTTGTATTCTTTGATACAGATCAAATGCTAGATGTATCAGATCAACATAAATCACAATTATTAGTGAAGTTACGTGATTTGTTAGCAAAGCGCATCGTTGTTGCTTGTAAACTTAAAGATGAACAATTATTAAGAGCTTTAGGTTTTACTCAGCTGATTGATAAAACTGCTCATGAAAATGACTTCGCGTTGTGGCAATTTAATATTTTGACTTATAAACATGTACCAGATTGGTTTAATTCTAAGTTTTGGGCAAATCCTGAAAACTGGAATAAATTTCGTTGGTAATTTAAAAAAATTATAAAAGTATGATCAAATATGAAAGCTGAACTTTTGTATTTGGTCATCATTTTCAACTTAGTTTTAATCTTAATATTCTAAATCCAATCATTTTATCTTTAAAACCATCATGATTAAAAAATGAAAATGGCAATCCATGCCATGCAGAAAGTCATTCTAAAAATCTTGCAAAAACATAACAATTGTTTTTTGGCAATTCACCAAAAGCACAGTATTCTAAATTAGACTTCATAATAGTAATTAGGAAAAATGATGACTAATTTAAGCAATATTGTAGAAATTTTAGCGAAACAAGCATTAGGTGGTGGACAGCAGCAATCTCAACAAGGGGGACTTGGTGGGATTTTAGGTTCAGTACTTGGCAGTTTAGGTGGACAGCAACAACAGCAGTCTCAACAAAGCGGCTTAGGAGGCGTTCTAGGTTCAGTTTTAGGTGGGTTAACAGGTGGGCAGCAACAAGCGCCACAAACTCAGCAGAGTGGTTTTAATGCACAATCTTTATTAATTGCAGTTGTACCATTGGTATTGGCATGGATTCAAAAAAATGGTGGTTTACAAGGTGCTTTAGATCAACTTAAAGGACAAGGTTTAACGAGCCAAGTTGACGATTGGGTTTCGACGGGTGAAGGTGCAAATGCAAGTTTAAACCAACAACAAGTACAAAATTTATTTGATCAAAATGATGTAGAACAGGTTGCGCAACAAGCACAAGTACCTACACAAGATGTATATAGTGCAATTTCTTCTGTATTGCCTGAAATTATTGATTCACTGACACCACAAGCAGGTCAAACTGATCATAATGAAGCCAATAATGATATTCAAAATGTTCTAAATCTAGTGTCAGGATTCTTAAAATAATTTATATAAAGTTATATTTTTAAGCTAAATCAAAGTGTTATTTTTTATTTTAACACTTTGATTTTAAATGAAAAGGTGTAATGTGTGGCTTAAAAATGGAATGACACACAATATTTATAAATGAAAAATATAAAAGTTATAGGAGGTACTTATCAATAAAACCTTAAGTTTTTACACGCTTTTCAACGACTCCTAAATCAAAAGTATTTCTTAAAAAATCGGCAATACAGTACTGCATCTCATCGTACACGTTTGACTGTAAACGTGAATTATTTTTAGATCATTGGCGTTATTGAAACTCGATTTATAGCTTAAGAAATATCAAGTCACACAACATCAGAAATAAGACAGTCAAAACTCAAATACAGGGCTACATTTTATCCATACCGTATAGAAGACATCTATATGCAAAATAAGGAAATCCTATGAGTGATACACATGTTTACCATCCCCATGAAAAACGAAATCGTGTTATGTCGATTGTGGGAGCAGCGTCAGGTAATCTCGTTGAATGGTTTGATTTTTATATCTATGCCGCATTTGCTGTTTACTTTACCCATGCTTTAACTGCACCAGACATGAGCGATTCTGCAAAAGCAATCTATGTCTGGGGTGTCTTTGCTGCCAGTTTTTTTATGCGTCCTATAGGAAGTTGGTTGTTTGGTCGCATTGGAGATAAATATGGACGTAAAAAATCCATGGTCATTTCCATCACCTTAATGGCGATTAGTTCATTTTTATTTGCGTGTTTACCAAGTTATGACCAAGTGGGTATGGCAGCGCCATTTTTATTGTTGGCTGTACGTCTGTTGCAAGGTTTATCTGTAGGTGGCGAATATGGCACAGTTGCTACTTATATGAGTGAAGTTGCACTGAAAGGGCAACGTGGTTTTTATTCTTCTTTTCAATATGTCACTTTAGCAGGTGGGCAATTATTGGCAAGTTTATTGGGTGTCATTATGTTGGCATTAATGACCAAAGAAGAACTTATGAACGGTGGTTGGCGTATTCCTTTTGTGATTGGTGGTGTGGTTGCGATTTTATCCTTTTTTGCTCGTCGTCATTTAAAAGAGACATTGTCGAAAGATGACAGTCAAAGAGAGGGTTCTGGTACATTAGCAGAATTGTTGAAAAATAATTTAAGAACCTTCTTATTGGTGGTTGGCTATACTTCGGCAGGCTCTTTAAGTTTTTATGTGATTACAGTTTATTCAAAAACTTATATTACGAGTCTTGGTTTTGAGGATAGAATTGTTGGTTATATGATGACCATTGCATTGTTTGTCTTTATGTGTGCTCAGCCATTTTTTGGCATGTTGGCAGACCGTATAGGACGACGTGCTTCCATGATGATTTTTAGCGTGAGTTGTGCGGTATTTATCTATCCTGTCATGGTGATCTTAATGCCAAGTTTTAGTGGTTCACCTGTTATGGTGACATTATTACTGATTTTTTTAATGTTATTACTGAGTTTTTATACGTCAATCAGTGGCTTAGTCAAAGCTGAAATGTTTCCATCGCATATTCGTGCTTTAGGTGTGGGTTTTGCTTATGCTGTTGGAAATGCTATTTTTGGTGGTTCAGCGCCCGCAGTTGCATTGAAGTTTAAAGATTTGGGGCATGAAAATACATTTTTTGTTTATGTGGTTGTCATGCTTATTATCTGTTTATTTTGTAGTATGCAATTACCAAAACAGCCAAAATATCTACATCATGATGTTTAAGTTTAATGATGTTTAAATTTATTTGAATGAGAAAAAACCGAATTCAGTTGTTCGGTTTTTTTATATTTAAAATGATCAAAATGTTTTTAGCATCCAAATTTCACAAGCATGGCTGTGTCCAGTATTTCCTTTCGGTGTAGGTAAATGTTGAAAACCTAATTTTTCGTAGAGTTGGACTGCTTGATGTAGTTGTTTTGTGGTTTCTAAATAACACGCATAAAAACCTTGTTGTTGTGTAAAAGAAAAAGCGTGTTCTAAGATTTTTTTAGCAAAACCAAAACCACGTACTTCAGGAAGAAAATACATTTTTTGGATTTCTAAGATAGATTCATCACCTTTTAAAGGGGCTAAACCACCACCTCCAAAAATCTGCCCAGATTCATTTTCAATGACCCAGTATTGACTATTTGCAGCAGAATAAACTGTAAAAAGTTGATCTAACACTGGATCTGCAACAGCAAAACCTGATTCGGGAGCTAAACCAAATTCTTTGGAAACTTCACGTATAATTTGAGCGAGTTGGGCATTATCTTGAGGTTGTATTTTGCGTAATGAGTACATAATTTTATGAGATAAATAAAATAAAAAGATGGATTTTTATAATACGATCTCTCGTATAAATCCACCTTTTTACACTATAAAGGTCAGTTCAAAAGAACTATTTCAATTCACTTGATGATTTTCCAAGTTCACGACGAGCAATAATTAATTGTTGAATTTGCTGTGTGCCTTCAAAAATATCTAAAATTTTAGAATCACGTGCCCATTTTTCTAAAAGTTCATCTTCGTTATAACCCACACTTGCAGCAAGTTCGACACATTTTAAGGTGATTTCATTGCCTATACGTCCAGCTTTTGCTTTTGCGATAGAAGCTTCACGTGAATTTGGTTTTTTATTGTCTGCCATCCATGCTGCTTTAAGCATCAGCAAACGAGCTGCTTCCCATTCAGCTTCCATACGATAAATTTGTGCTGCAATATTAGAAGATTGTAAATAAGGTGTCGTATAGTCAGCATCAAGTTGATCTTGAAATATTTCTTTTATACGTTCTAAAGAAGCTTTTGCACAACCAATTGCCATTGCGGCAACGAGAGGGCGCGTATTATCAAAAGTTTCCATCACTCCAGCAAAACCTTTGGCAACATCAATTTCAGCATTACCCAGTAAGTTCGTCGCAGGAACACGACAGTCAATGAAGCTAATGGCTGCTGTGTCAGAGGCTTTGATGCCCAGTTTGTGTTCAAGGCGTTCAACTTTCATACCTACTGTTCCTTTCGGTACAACAAAAGACTTAATTGCAGCACGACCGAGCTTTTTGTCTAAAGTTGCCCAAACAACGACAGAATCTGCACGTTCACCAGAGGTCACAAAAATCTTTTCACCATTTAAAATATAGTCATCACCATCTTTGGTTGCAGTTGTACGAATGGCAGCAGAGTCAGAACCACAGCCTGGTTCTGTGATCGCCATCGCTGCCCAAGTCCCTTTAAAGCGTTCAAGTTGTTCATCGTTAGCAACAGCCGCAATCGCAGAATTGCCTAAACCTTGACGTGGCATAGATAATAATAAACCTGTATCGCCATAGCACATTTCAATAATGCCTAGTGCAGTGGACATATTGGTACCATTTTTATTGCTATTGTCCTGATCACCACGTTTATTAATGGCTGCACCTGCATTTAAACCATCACCGCCATCATTCATGCCATCAAGTAAAGATGCAAGCATATCTAACTCTTTTGGATAGGCATGTTCTGCTTTATCATATTTACGAGAAATAGGGCGTAAGACGTTCAATGCAGTTTCATGTGCTTGATCAATCAACATTTTAAATTTTTTAGGATTTTGTAAATTCATGATGATTTTCCTGAGTTATTGTTGATTAAGCATGTAAGCCAGACTGTAAAATTGCGGTAGCACGTAAGTCGCGATACCAACGCTCAACAGGATGCTCTTTGGTAAAACCATGACCACCTAAAATTTGTACACCATTTGTCCCAATTTGCATGGACTTTTCAGCACATAAAAGACGTGCTAAATAAGCTTCACGGTGAAATGGTTTTCCTGCTTCTGCAAGGCTAGCCGCGTTGAGAACCAGCATACGCATTGCATCAATTTCAATCGCCATATCTGCAATCATAAAAGCGACGCTTTGACGGTGTGAAATTGGCTCACCAAAAGCTGTACGTTCATTGGCATATTGCACACAATAGCTTTTTACTGCCTCACACGTGCCGACAGCTAAAGCGCACCACATTAAATTACCCAAATCTAAAAAGGCAGTGTAATTAAAGTCATCATCACCTAAACGTAAGGCAGGAGTTTTATTAAAGTTTAATGTGACGGTTTCACTGCCTTTCAAACCCATAGCAGGAGTTTTTTTGTAACTTATGCTGGCATCACGTTTAACAATAAAAACATCTGGTTGACCTTTGAAGTCAGCACTCACAATGAAAATTTCAGCAGTTTCGCCCAATAAAACCAGTGTTTTTTCTCCATCAATGGTAAATTGCCCATTTTGAGATAGCGCTTTAGTTTTTAAACGATAAGGATTAAAAGCAGGTGTTGCTTCTTGTACTGCAAAAGTTGCTTGAAGAGATGGATCTTCTGCAAAAGCAGGTAAATAAGTAGATTGAGTTTGTGCTGAACCCCAAAGTGTAATGGCGTTGATTGTACTGAAAGTAGAAAGTAAGCCCGCAGCCAATGAAAAATCACCTTTGGCTAAGCTTTCTGCAATTAACACATTACTTAAAATATTTTGTTCAGTCGCAACACCACCTAAAGCTTCTGGCAAAGCATAATAATTAATCCCCAAGTCAAGGCTATGTTGCCATAATTCTTGTGGAAATTTTTCATTTTGATCAGCTTGGTGAGCAAGGGGATAAAGGACTTCAGATGCAAACTGTGACATTGCATCGACAGTCATTTGCTGTTCTTCAGTTAAATTTAAGTCAAATAAACTTTTATTTTGTGTAGGTAAGCGCTGTTTATTGACTTCAGGGCTTGATTTAAACGCTTTTTGTGAAGCTGAGAGCGTTTTAAATCCAACTTTAGACCCCTGATACAATGATTTTTCAACAAATTTACGAAGTTTTAATTGGTCTAATAATTCGCTTCCCGCAATTTTTGTAATGAGATTTAAGCCCAAGCCTTGAGCTTTATTTACCATGTTGGTCATTTGAATACCTAGTTTTTTGTGGTGGTATACAAACTATCCTGACATGCCATTTTATAAAAAACTATGTCAAAGCTGACGAAGTAGAGTGAAGTAGATAAGTGGAAATAGATAAAAATATTTTAATTTAAGTATTTGTATTTTATTATTATTTTATTTTTATAAAAACCAACAAATGTTGGGTATTGACTAAAATGACATTTTTGAAAAATTTGCCATTTTAGTCGTCTAGCCCGATTTTATATAAAAGGAGTGATCATTTTACGGACATTGGTCTTCGCCTCTATGACTGTCATAAAGGTATAAGCACCAATAAATTTACGGCTAATAAACATAAATTCTTTAGGTGGAACACTGAAATAACGCGATGCCATAGATTTAGAGGCTTGCTGCATTACACGACTATGTAATAAGCTTTTTTTCCAATCATAACGATTATGTTCATCCATAACGCCTTTAGGTAAATCATGATTATTGATAGGCGAACTAAATGCTTCTGTCGCCAATAAAAATACTTTTGCCAGATCAGGTTTAATACTTGCAGGCATGCCATCAAAAAACTCATAACCAGTCATAGCATCAACCATTGCATTTGCATCATGGTTGTAACCTGCTTTGATCAGATTGCGTGCAACTTGCAGAAGTTGAGCATCAAACTGACGAATTGCACCGAAGTCCAGTAAAATAATTTTATCTTTAATATCTTCGCCGTTGCCCAAACGTACTAAATAATTACCAAAATTTGGATCAGTTTGCATTTCACCCCATTCAAAGATTTCACGCACGGCAATTTCTAAAGAAGCTTCACCTAAAGCATTACGACGCTCTTGTGGTAAAGACAACATCACAGGGCTGTTAATCGGTACACCGCGTTCAAAAGTCATACATAAAACGCGGTCTGTGCAGTAGTCATTAATGATTTGAGGTACAGCATAACGTGCATCGTTTTGTAGTCGCTCAGCAAAACGGCGTGTGGTTGCCGCTTCAACATGATAATCAACTTCTCGATGCATCATGTCACGTACTTCATCAAACCATTGATCAAATTCACGAGTTTGCGGCACCATTCGTGTGAGTTTGAGCATGTTTTTAAATAAGCTCATATCTGAATCAATCGCTTCAGCCACACCAGGATATTGGATTTTTAAAACAAGTTCTAAGCCATCAGATTTACGAGTAGCGCGGTGAACTTGTGCTAAAGATGCAGTACCAATCGGTTCATGATCAATAGTTAAGTCATCGAGTTTTGAACCTAGCTGACTCACTAATTGTTCTTTTATTGCAGGCCAAGCCAAAGCAACAGTTTGATTATTTAAGGTATTTAAAGCTTGTGTGATTTCTTCAGGTAGAAAATGTTCACCATATAGCGCCATCATTTGTCCAATTTTGACAATTGAACCTTTAAGCTTGCCTATTTCAGAAACTAAATATTCAGCTTGCTCTTTCATTGCTTTCTTACGTTTCTTTTCTTTTGCTTCTTCACTTGAAAAGATTGAACTTGCACTTGAAGCAGCCCAACGAGATCCTGCTAACAAAGAGGCTTTGGCAATTGATAAGCGTCTGTCCATGGAAGATGTTTTTAACTGTTTAAGCTTATCGTTCTGATCTGACATGAAGATTAAATCCTTAAAGTAAGCGATTGAGCATACAACATAGTGTGCAACATATTACATGCTATCCACGTATTAAAATAGTTTTACCTGACCAATATTGTATGTTTTCAATACAATATATGTGATATTAAACACCGCATGTAAATTCAAACTTTATATTTACATACGATATTGGATTTTGAGTGTTTCATGTTGCATTAAACGTACCTTATTCTCGTGAATATATTGCGTGATCATACTTTGGATGGCACTGTGACTAAAACCTAAAGCATAACCTTTAATGATGATAATACTCGGTAAACTAAAGAAAAAGTATTTTACATCTTCTAGAGTTGGCGCATTAAATACACCATGTTCAGCTAAAATATTCTGTAAAAATAACTTTTCTAATTGGACAGAATCTGTCTCTGTATCGTTCCAGAAATTCTGACGCATTGCCATTAGGTTATTGTGTTTATAACTCATTTAAACTTGCCAAGCCGATGATTTATATTTATAGATGGAGGAAAAATTGCTAAAAATCAAGTTTAAATTTGAGCCTATTGTCATATAAATGCAAATTATTCGTGTTAAAACAAAGAAAAGTTAAAGGTATTTTCTTGATGAGCGAATTAAATTTAAAAACATTAAATGACATGATTGAAGATTTTAAAAAAGCAGGTAAAAACCCAGATAAATTAGAAATTGGTTATAAAACCTATACTCGTTTAATTGGGCAAGATAAATTTTTTGATCAAGTAACGAAATCTGATGATAGTTTAACGCGTTTTTATCGAGGGATAAAAATTAAGCTAGTCGCTGAAAAACATTTTTTAGCTGTAAAATAGTTTTTCATAGGTATGATCTTAGACATTCCTATTTCTGATCTATTCTAATTTTGCTTTGCAATTTTTTCCAAGTATTTTAAGATGTGTTTTTGATTCAATAATAAATATTTTAAAATACAGTTCTTTGGGGGCAATGATGAAATTAGCTGTTTGGGGATGGGGCGTTGGTATATTGCTCGGTGCAATGTCTGTGAGTCATGCAATGGGATATAGCGCAGAATATTTGAATTGTATGAGCCAAACACAAGATTCAACCGCGCAGGCTGCACTGTGTATGAAGGCGGAACTTAAACAACAAACGAAACGTTATGAATATTTTGCCGATATTCATGTTAAAGCTTTGGCTAAAGAAAAACGTAAAGAACAAGAAAAAGTCAATAAAAACTGGCTCACTTTCCGTGATGAACAATGTTTAATAAACAATGTAAAACTTTCTGTTGGACATGCAAGTAAATATTATTTTTGTGCAATGAAAAAAACACAAGCTCAGGCAGATCTGCTAGAAAAACAAGCATACAAATATCGCTGATTTTTATACATCGCTTGATAAAGCATTATAAATGTAAACAAAACAAGGTATCATTAAGCAGTTTTTAATATTTTGACCTTGGAGAGACCTTAAGTGGATCGACCGACTATTAGCGCTGAACACTTACAAGAAGCTGCTGAAAACCTCGTAACAATTCGTGATTTTATTCGTTTTGGGGTGACAGCATTACGTCAATATGATGCACATTTAGGTCAGGGTACAGAAGATTATTTTGCAGAAAGCTCGGCATTGGTTTTACAAACCATGTCGCTAGAGTGGAATGCGGACGCTGAAATTTTAGATGCTAAATTATTACCAAGCGAAAAGGCTGAATTTTTAAGCTTATTAGAACGTCGTATTAATGAAAAAGTACCGACTTCTTACTTGTTGAATTTAGCTTATTTTGATGGCAAACCTTACTATGTCGATGAGCGTGTACTTATTCCACGTTCACCGATTGCTGAATTGATTCAAAATCGTTTTGCACCATATTGTTTGGATGAAAATGGTCAAGCTCGTGAAGGCGTCAACAATTTACCTGAAAATGCTCATCCGAAAACGCCACAACGTATTTTAGATATGTGTACAGGTTCAGGTTGTATTGCTATTGCATTGGCGTATGCATTCCCAGACTCAGAAGTTGATGCGACGGATATTTCTAAAGAAGCTTTAGAAGTAGCTTCAATTAATACTGAACATCATAATAAGCAATACCAAGTTGCACTGCTTGAGTCAGACTTATTTGCTAAAATTCCTGCTGAAAATCAATATGATTTGATCGTGTCTAATCCGCCTTATGTAGATGCGGAAGATATGGCTGATCTTCCTGAAGAGTTTCACCATGAGCCAGAACTTGCGCTTGCAGCAGGTCAAGATGGTTTAGATTTAGTTCGTAAAATGTTGGCTCAGGCGGCTGATTACTTAACGGAAGATGGTTTAATTGTCATTGAAGTAGGTAACTCTGAATGGGCAATGAAACAAAACTTTAATACGATTGATTTTTATTGGTTACAGTTCCAAAAAGGCGGTTCAGGTATTTTTGCTTTAACAGCTGAACAATGTCGTACTTTCCGTGATTTATTTATTCAATCCATTCAAGCTTAAGGAGTCATGAGCGTGGCAGGTAATAGTATTGGACAACTTTTCCGTGTAACGACTTGTGGTGAATCTCACGGCGTAGGTTTGATGGCGATTGTAGATGGTGTGCCACCAGGCTTAGAACTTTCTGCTGAAGACTTACAAAAAGATTTAGACCGCCGCAAACCTGGAACGTCTAAGTTTGCGACCCAACGTAAAGAACCTGATGAAGTAGAAATCATTTCAGGGGTTTTTGAAGGTAAAACGACAGGTACACCAATTGGTTTACTCATTCGTAATACTGACCAAAAATCGAAAGACTACGGCAATATTGCCCAAACTTTCCGTCCTGGTCATGCAGATTATACCTATACCCATAAATACGGTTTCCGTGATTATCGTGGTGGTGGTCGTTCAAGCGCGCGTGAAACTGCTATGCGCGTTGCAGCAGGTGCAATTGCCAAGAAATTCCTTGCTGAGAAATTCGGTATTTTGGTTCGTGGGCATGTGACTCAGATTGGTACTGAAGTTGCTGAAAAACTGGATTGGAATGAAGTCCCAAACAACCCATTTTTCTGTGGTGATGTAGATGCTGTGCCACGTTTCGAAGCGTTAGTGACTTCTTTACGTGAACAAGGCACAAGTTGCGGTGCAAAGCTTGAAATCCTTGCTGAAAATGTTCCTGTGGGTTGGGGCGAGCCTGTATTTGATCGTTTAGATGCAGATATTGCGCATGCTATGATGGGAATCAACGCGGTCAAAGGTGTTGAAATTGGCGATGGTTTTGCTGTAGCTGGTCAGTTTGGTCATGAAAGCCGTGATGAATTAACCACTGATGGCTTCCTTGCAAATCATGCAGGTGGAATTTTAGGTGGGATTTCTTCAGGTCAAACGATACGTGTTGCTATTGCTTTAAAACCAACAGCATCAATTACAACATCGGGTAAAACCATTAATATAGATCGTGAAGATACAGATGTATTGACCAAAGGTCGTCATGATCCTTGTGTGGGTGTACGTGCGACACCAATTGCTGAAGCGATGTTAGCCATTGTTTTGATGGATCACTTCATGCGTCATCGTGCACAAAATGCTGATGTGGTCGCACCATTTAAACCGATTGAACCTAAATAAGCGGAAATAAAGCGTTTAAATCAAAGCCAGATTATGATCTGGCTTTTTTATGGAGAGAAAAATGGATTTATTTGATTTATCAATGGAAATGATTAATGAGCTTTATGGCGAGCTTGAACAATCGTACTTTATGGAAGGTGGTATTCGTCTTGAACTTGTATATCAATGTTGTGATTTATCTATTGAACATGGTATCGCTGTAAAAACATTGTTGATGGAAAATTTAGTTACGTCTGCTATGGCATTATTTAGGATTCAGTTTGAGTCAGTAGTACGTGCATATTGGTTGCTTATGGTGGCATCAAATCAAGATGTTTTGAAATTGAAAATCAGTTCGATTGATGACTTATTTAAAAATCATAAAATACCAATGGTTTCAGCAATGATAGAGGCATTAAGTCAGGTTAAGGAAATTTCACATATTATTGAGCAATTTAGACAATTTAAATTTTACTCAATGAATCATCTCAATAATATTGTACATTCAGGTGCGCATTCAATTATTCGCAGGAAAGCGGGGCTTACTGAGCAACAAACTGAGATTCTAATTAGACAAACAAATAATTTTACGACAATGGCTGCACAGATTTTATTAAGGCATGCAGCAAAAGAAAAATACATTCATCATTTACATGAAAAATATCGACCATGTTTTCATATGGAGGAAGATGTGTCAATAGAAGAAAAAATGCGTATAGATGCACGCTATAAATAAAAAAACCAGACCTTGAGTCTGGTTTTTTATTTCAATCTATAAATAACTTATTGAGGCAGTTGACCTGTATAACCTTTTAAGAACGTTAAATATGCAGAAGATTGCTGACCATCTGCTTTTAATATAGAACGCTCAATATCACCTTGATCTGTAATAAGTTTAAGTGAAATTTCTTTACCATTGCGGAAAGAATTTAAGAAGCTTACAGGAACAATAATCGAGTTTGAAGAAATTTGTTCATTGTATTGAGTCGCATTAATTGTTGAATAAGTATAAG
Organism: Acinetobacter sp. R933-2; assembly: GCF_030325485.1. Taxonomy (NCBI): domain Bacteria; kingdom Pseudomonadati; phylum Pseudomonadota; class Gammaproteobacteria; order Moraxellales; family Moraxellaceae; genus Acinetobacter; species Acinetobacter sp. R933-2. Next base: position 226,975 of record NZ_JACAIJ010000005.1, on the reverse strand, counting down.
GTTGCCCATCCACTAAAAACTCAAATTGTTTAATATCATATTTTGTTGGGTTATTAATTTCAGCGACAATTTTAAAACCATCACGTTTTTCATCATTCCAACGCATTGCAAGTTCAGGGCAAATCTCGCCAGTCTCACAAATTAATGGTCCTTTAGTCACAACTCGTTCAGGATAAGAACCTGCACAACCTGTGAATAATGCAACTGTAGCCACTAAAGCCAATTGAAGTTTCATAAATTTACCCGTCTTCATATGATTGTTATATCTCTGTAGAGAATATGTTAAATTTAACGCTTTCATGCTGAAAAGTGAACAATTCTCAGCAAATTTGCCGTTTTAAATTGTATTAAAGTTCGCATATTTGTTATTGAATAAGATTAAGAATTTCTTTTGCAACAAATTCAGTTAATTGTTGCAATTTACTTTCAGGACTTCCATTTATCAGATACTGAAAATGATATTTTTGATTAAAAGCATAAATGCAGATAAAAAAAGTACCAACAGGCTTTGCTATAGACTCACTGCCTCCGTGTTTTAATAGTCCAGTACAACCGATGATGAGATCTGCTTGCTCAAATAAAACTTTACCTTGCACCGCCATTGCGGTGGTAACTTCTATAGATTCTGCACTATATTTTTCGATAAGTAGTGGATCTATATGTAATATTTTAACTTTAATGGAAGGGTCATAACTGACCAAGCCACCCAATAAAATATTTGCACCACGATCTTTATAAATGGAAAACTGTGCAGTTAAATGTCCTGAACTTGCACTTTCAATAAAGGCTATTTTTAGATTTTTGGATTGAAGCTCAGCACAACATTTTGTTAAATACATAAGATTTTACTTTTATTTCAATTATTGAAATATAAAAATAGATGAATGAGAGAACGTTATCATGAATTGGGGGCTGTGAGTATCATAATCGAGCTATGAATAAATTGTGAATTTTACAGTGAATGATCATTTTAAAATTTTGAAGCAACTATGTGTAAATGATCATTCGCGGAAATAGTAAACAATTTACGCTATAAAGTCCTTTATTGTTCTTCAAAAGCTGTTATAACTAAAAATAAAGGGCATGAAAATAGGGAGTAGCTTATGAAAACCACCGTTAAATATGTAGTTTTGAAGAGTAAAGATTATCAGCTTGGTACGCCACTATTTGAAGAAAATTTAGAAGCAGGTAGCCAATACTTTGATCAAATTCCGAATATCATTCAATATCAGCATCATGACTTTAAAGTAAAATCTAAAGAATTAACACGGAAGCAAATTTTTGATGATTTTGAAGAAACACAAACGATTCTGGTGAAGGTTATCGCAATCAATTAAGATTTGTATATTTTATATCAGCCAAAAGCCTGCAAAAGCAGGCTTTTATCACGACAAGTTTTTATTCTTTAACAATTAAAACAGGTAATGTTGTTTGTCCTAATACATCTTGAGCAAAACTACCGAGGAAGAATTTTTTAAAGCCTCGACGACCATGTGAACCCATAACAATTAAGTCAATATTCAACTTTTCAGCGGTTTCAATAATTGTTTCTGATGAAACATAACCTTTGACCACTTGGGTTTGAATGCTGATTCCTTCTGCTGTTGCAAGTTGTGTGACGTGATCAAGAGCTTTGAGTGCATTTTTATTGGCTTCTTCTAAATATTCTTTCATCATTGACGCATTATAATAAAAATCTGCGCCTGAAAATGGATCTTCTGCGACTAAACTAATAGCAGTGAGTTGGCAATTAAATGCTTTTGCGATAGAAATTGCTTGTTGTGCAGCAGAATAGGAAATTTGAGAACCATCTACTGGAACTAAAATATGTTGGTAAGCCATTTAAATTTCTCCGTTATCGTTATTTCTTGATTTATTAAATAATTAACACATAAATTAAAGCACGCCAATCCTGTATTTACACTTTTAAAAATTAATTTAAAATTAATGTGAAACAGCATGCAAATTGTAAAGTAAAAGAGAAAATATTCTATTGTTTAACGATCAAAACAGGAACAAAACTTTCACCTAATACTTCTTGGGCTACGCTGCCTAAAACAAATTTCTTTAATCCTTTACGCCCATGAGAACCCATAATAATTAAGTCCGCACCAATTTCATTTAAGGTATTTAAAATCCCTGTAGCAGGTGACACCTCACGTACAATTTTAGTGTTAACCTGTTGTATACCATGAGCTAAAAGTGTTTCTTTTACTTCATTGATACGCGCTTGTGCATTTTGTTCAGCAGCAAGTACATATTCAGTAATTGAAGGTGCAATTTGATAAAAATCCACACCGATCATAGGATCAAGTGCTAATACACTAATCACCGTAATTTTAGAGCCAAATTTGAGGGCAATTTCTTCAGCATGTTGTAATGCTGCATAAGAAATAGGGGATTCATCCATTGGGACAAGAATATGTTCATATGACATGGTGACTCTCCTAAAGTATCAGATAAATTTTTCAAAAAATGAGTGAATAATAAATATACTCATCCTAGTTATAGCTTAAAATGAAAGCATATTCATTATGATTTTTCACAAAAATCAGAATTGATCTTTTTGTTATATTTTGCTTTTTATTGATTTGTTTTTTTTATTCGTATGATGATTTTATTTGTGTGATATATTTGGCATTAATATAAAAAATGTATGTTAAAAATAGTGAGAAGAATATGATTTTTGATCGAATTAATAATAAGGCATTTAGAGTAAAGTTTCGTTTAAGTAATCGTTCTTAAATTTGATTCTAAACAAATTTGATTACGACCTTTTTCTTTTGCTTGATATAAAGCATGATCTGCACGATTAATTAATTGTTGAAATGGTAAGGCATAAGGAAGTTTTTCAAAACTTAGACCAATACTGACACTAATATAAATTTGTTCACCATTATCCAAAGCTGTAGGGGTGGATTGAATAATTTCACGTATTCTTTCTGCGATTATAATACTCTGATTTAAATTGACATTTTTCAATAAAATAGCAAATTCTTCACCACCTAATCGACCGAATAAATCGTCTTCTCTTAAAATATTTTTTATTCTTTGTGTAAAGGTTTTAAGTACGATATCACCATTATAATGACCATGTTGATCATTAATCTTTTTAAAATGATCAAGATCTAATAATAAAACCGTAATGGTTTTTTCGGTTTGTATTTTTGTGGTTGAACCAACAACATCTTCACTTTGCTCATAGAAAAATCGTCGATTCATAACTGTTGTTAAACTATCATGATTTGCAAGATATAAAATCTGCTGATAAAGTTTTTGACGGTTTAAACTAATAATTGCCAATGTAAGTGGTCCAAGAGCTAACATAAATAAACCCATTCGGATTGAAATAGAGGTCGCTAAAAAAGCATTAGACGATTGATGAATGTAAAATTCGCTTAAGGTATTATTAAGCAACATGCAAACGACACAATTAATTAATGCAATAAAAAACAAATTATAAGTTAATGATGCCCAAACCAATGCAGCAATGGGGAACATGAGTGCCCCTGGACCGATAAAAAAATGCGTTAAACTGACCGAAATAATGACAGCAATAAGAGGAAGAAAAATCTGAAATGGCAGTCCTTTGAGTTTGATATTTTGTATCACATCATGGAAGGTTTGTTTGTCAGGTATTGCCAATAAAATAGGTAAAAATGCAATCATATTTAAAATTTCACCTGACCACCACATTCCAAAATCAATCCAGACACGCTCAAGGGTCATAAATGTATTATCGATATAAGGTAATGTGAGTGCAGCAAAAGCAGGGCTTGCTAGACAGCCTCCAATCGAGCATAAAATAAATAAATATAAAAAAGTCAGTCCCTTATTGTATTCTTTATAGTTGAGTCTAAATAAGGTAATTAAGGATAAAGAAACCAAAGGGTTCAATAAATTTGCAATGGTCAGTAACAGGGTAATGAGAAATGTATTGCCAGTGAGTAGATCTGCAAGCATAAAAGCAGTAAATGCGCCTGTCCAACCTCCTAAATTATTCAGCGATTTAAAGCGAAGAAATAAGCCTAAAAGTGCGGCATTTGCAGGCCAGCAAATCGAAAGGAAAAATAAAGGGCGTGCCAAAATACCAAATAAGGCGCAAATGAAGACGATGCTTGCAACAATCAGAAAAGCATTAACTTGTTGTTTGACACTATGTTGAAATGTTTGAGTAAATACAGACAATTCAGGACCCTATAATATCAAAAGTGTATAGCTACACATTTATTTTATGGAATTGTTAAGTTTGAATAAAGTATTTCATAGAAATCTTAATTTTCCTATACATATTCAATATTTTGTTGTAGCAAAACACATTTTTTTTGAGGTTGAACTAAATGAAGAATTTTTTTTAAAAGATTGTTCATATATGGTTATTTTTACATGCATTATTAGCAAAATATGTTAGTTTAAATGTAAATAAATTGTGGTACGCTTTCGGATATGAAGAAAACATTATTATTAATTCCTTTATTGATTTGCACATCAAATTTTACTTTTGCTGAGACGAATTCAACAGCACCTGTTGCCGCAAGTCAAGTGATTACTCCCTTAGCTGCAAATACAATTCGTATTTCAACGCGTCCTGAGATTTTAGGATTATGGGGAATGGAAATTCCAAATAATAAAAAATGTGTAGAGTATTACAATTTTCGTGGTGGCAATGAAGTCGTGGTCAATAGCGGTAAAGAATGGTCAATCGGTTTATTTGATTATCAACCGTCTCAAGATAATACAAAAGAAAAGCTACCTGCTTTAATTATGCAGATTAAATATGAAAATAATCAGGTAGATTGCTCTGGTTATCAAGAAAATCAGGCGGGTGAGGTTTCTCAGTATTTTGTACGTTGGAAAAATGAAAATACCATTAAGTTCTGTGCATCTGAAAAAGAAGATAAATGCTTTGCAACCTTAAATCGTGTTTTACCTTAACAAAGAGCAATAAAAAACCTCTTGAATTCAAGAGGTTTTTTATTTACTTACTCAAAAGTTAAGCATCATTTTCATGACCTTGTACTTGTTTAAGTAAATGTTTTTCAAGGTAATGAATGTCCATTGCTTGTTCACAAAACTTTTTATCTTGTAAGATTAAGTCTTTATGTAAAGGAATATTGGTTTTAATTCCAGTCAGAATAATCTCATCAAGTGCTTGTTTCATGCGTGCAATTGCGGTATCACGATCTTTACCATGAGAAATGAGTTTTGCAATCATTGAATCATAATAAGGTGGAATGTTATATCCTTGATAGATATGAGAATCTAAGCGGATACCTGCACCACCTGGTGCATAGAAGCTTTCAATTTTACCTGGTGATGGTAAAAATGATGAAGGATCTTCTGCATTAATACGACATTCAATAGCATGACCTTGTACATGAATATCTTCTTGTTGAAGATTTAGACCAAGACCTGCTGCAATGCGTAATTGTTGTTCAATAATATCAATGCCTGTCACCATTTCAGAAACTGGATGCTCTACTTGAACACGAGTATTCATTTCAATAAAGAAGAACTCACCATCTTCAAATAAAAACTCGAAAGTACCCGCACCACGATATTGCATAAGTTTACATGCAGTGACACAAGCTTCAAGAATATGGGCACGTGCTTCTTCAGGTAAACCTGGTGCTGGTGCTTCTTCAAGCACTTTTTGATGACGACGTTGTAAAGAACAGTCGCGGTCATACAGATGTACAGCGTGACCATTACCATCAGCTAAAATTTGCACTTCAACATGACGTGGCTTTTGTAAAAAGCGTTCCATGTAAACGGTATCATCACCAAACCACATTTCAGCATCACGCTGAGCAGCTTGAACAGATTCGAGTAGGGTATCTACACGCTCTACAATACGCATACCACGACCACCACCGCCAGATGCTGCTTTTACGATGAGTGGAAAACCAATTTCTTTCGCTTCAGCAAGCGCATTATTTGGTGTCACTGCATGAGCAGAACCTGGTACGGTTGGAACACCTGCTTTACGCATTGCCATAATTGCAGAAACTTTATTCCCCATTAGGCGAATATGTTCGGGACGAGGTCCAATGAAAATGAACCCAGAACTTTCAACGATTTCAGCAAATTCAGCATTTTCAGACAAGAATCCATAACCAGGATGGATTGCATCTGCGCCTGTAATCTCTGCGGCAGTAATAATCGCAGGGATATTTAAGTAGCTTTCACTACTCGCACCAGGACCAATACATACAGCTTCATCTACAAAACGTAAATGCATCAAGTCTTTGTCAGCATCAGAGTAGATACCAACGGTTTTGATTCCTAAAGTTTTACAAGCACGAGTGATGCGAAGCGCAATCTCACCTCGGTTTGCAATTAAAACTTTTTGCAACATATCAACCCCCTAGCGATTACGCGCGGTAGCGGAATAAAGGTTGACCGAATTGGATTACATCACCGTTTTTCACTAAAATTTCTTCAATCACACCACTTTGAGTTGCTTCAATTGGGTTCATGATTTTCATTGCTTCAATGATCCCTAAGGTTTCACCTGCAGAAATCGTTTGACCCACATTAACAAAAGGTGCTTCACCTGGATTTGGTGCAGCATAGAAAACGCCAACCATTGGAGAAGTTTCTACAGCACCACGAGCAGCAGCTTTGACAACTGGTGCATCAATGGTAGGTGCTGCTGCAACAGGCATAACACCACCAGCAACAACAGGATTACGACGCGTCAATGCAATCGATTGATCTCCTTCCTTAACCTCAATCGCTTGAAGGTCAGATTCGATCATCAAATCGATGAGCTTTTTGATTTTGCGAATATCCATGGATTCGTATTCCTAATGTTATGAATGAGTTGAAGATTGAATTTTTTCGATTGCAAAGTCCAAAGCAAAGGAATAGCCTTTTGCTCCAAGACCGCAAATCACGCCAACGGCTTTATCTGATAAATATGAATGATGTCTAAATGCTTCGCGAGCATGAACATTTGATAGGTGGACTTCAATAAAAGGAATTGCGACACCTAATAATGCATCACGTACTGCAACAGAAGTGTGAGTGAGTGCAGCAGGATTAATAATAATAAACTGCACACCATCTTGCTGTGCTTGATGGATACGATCTACAACCGCACCTTCCCAATTACTTTGGAAAGTATCTAGTGTTATATTGAGCTTTTGTGCTTGAGCGATGAGCTGCTGATTAATATCTTCTAAAGTAAGGTGACCATAGACTTCTGGTTCGCGCTTTCCTAGCAAGTTTAAGTTTGGTCCGTGAATGACCAAAATGGTCGAACTCATTGAGCCTGCTCCAATTTAAAAGTTGCAAAAAATCTTTGCAAGATCGCTGCAAAGTTTGCGTATTATGGCATATTTTTCTACATCTATTTTATAAATTGTTTTAATTGGTGCAGAAGTCACATACCGACTATGCGCTATATATTGAGAATTTTGCTGCTAAATAACAATGTTAAAATATGACAAATTTTCTATTTTTTAAAGTTGATCTAGTTTAAACCGAATTGACCAAAACTGTTGATTTGATTTATGTAACTATAACCTAGAGCGACGGTTTTTTTTTAAGTTTTATAGATCAGTTCTGGGTTTTAAAAATTTAATCAAGTTAAACTTTTGATTTATTTTCGAAAAATATAAAAAATTTAATTTCTAGCGAGATGAGAAAGTATAAGTCTAAAAAATGTATTTTGTCATCATTTTTAGGTGTTACAGTTTTGTGTATTTATTGGTACTGATCTATTTTTATTTCTCTAAATATTTAATTTTTATTTATTTTGTTGAAATTCGATTTAAAGTTATCTAATGCATACGGCTCATCAAAGTTGAATGAATTGAAAAATAGTCATGATTTGTGAGGAGCATGAAATTTCAATAATTTTGTTGTTGATCTTATTGATTTGAAGAAAATAATAAAATTTAGAATAGGCTGTTTGAAATCAATGACAAAGTATATGGATACTAGAGCAGGGTTTTTAAAAGTTCATGCTGAAATGCATTGCGTGTAAATTCAGCATGACATTGACCGAATTGCTCAATCTGTGTATGACAAATGAACAGTCAATCAGACCAAGAGAAATTATAGGATTGGCAAAACTTCCATATCATGCAGGATTACATTTCTTTCTATGATAAAAATGTTGAGCAAGATAAAAATTAAGCCTATTTTTTGTACTTTATTTGCTGAATAAAATGTCAATAAAATAAAATGATGTAAAGAAATAATAACGTTTGGCAAGATTGGGTAACCAAAGTAATTATGTCATTTAAAAGTCATCAACATTTGAAGGGCTTATATTTTAAGCTTTACATTGTCTGAAAATGACACATCTATTGGCTTGTTCAAAGAGAAAAAAGTTTTAAAGTAGATTTTGTCGTTGTTCATACGGCATTCCCCAAATTGCAAAGGAAGATGATGAAAATGGCTAATCAACAAAACCAATCGAACCAACAAAATGATCAACAGCAACAACAATCTAATCAACCGAATCAACAAAATGGTCAACAGCAACAACAATCTAATCAGCCAAACCAACAAAATGATCAGAAACAACAGCAGCAGCAATCTGATCAGCAACGTCAGCAAAATGATCAACAGAAACATAATCAACAGCAATAACTGTTCAATATAGTCATTAAATGATGCAAAGCCCCGAATGTTCGGGGTTTTGCTATTTTTATTTCATCAAGTTGCATTGTGCATTTAGAATGAAATGCATAAAATTTGAAATCTAACTGAACGATGTAGAATATTTATGTTGCAAGATTTTATTGAAGAACAAAAATTGGTATGTGAAGAATTTGATTCTCGTTATATCAAAGTAAATGAAACAGATGTGATTGCGATTGCCAAACATACTTTAAACCAAGAACCGATTGTAGGTTTGCGTAAGGCACCTGATGAAAATCAAGTGGCATGGTTTATTTATGGTGGAGAATTAGCTGCTGAGCAAGATGATTTTGAACTGGTTACCGTAAAGGAGCTTGAAGAAATATTTCCAGATGCGATTCCATATTTAGCTTTAGAGCAGGGCTTTCGCTTTATGATCGACGCTGATGACTATGAGGATGTATGGAAAGCCGATGCATTTTAAATCTATAAATAAAATAAAATATTGGGGAATGATTTTTTTGTGCTGTGGATTGAGTCATTCAAATCTAAGTTTTGCACAAGATTATCAGAAACTGACACAAGCAGAATATGACGAGCGCATTGCTTATTATACTCAAGAGGTCAATGCTACAAAAAAAATATTAGATGAGTCTGATCAAGTCGATGCAGCAACACAAAAGAAAGCTTTTTGTAGCAGAATGAATGCATATCAACAGATTGCAGACATTTCAAAAAATAATGCACAGTTAAATACAGCGAGCATTATGTTGATGATCTCTAATCAGTTTTTAGAGCGTCAAAAACAGTCACTCACTGACTCAGGGATGACCGAAAAAGTATTTTGTGCTGCTGTAGTAAATAAAATGTCAGAAAATGACATAAAAATGGCTGAAAATGATAAGTAGATCAAAGTTTTTTTAGGGATAATAACCGCATTAAAACAAAGCGATAAAGATTTTCCCTGGTCTTGTTGTGCCGTGTTTTAATCATCACTGTTCAAGTTGATGACTTTAAACCCGCTCTTAAAGGCGGGTTTTTTCATGCTACTCTAAAATAAGAAAGGAAGCCGAAACTTCCTTTACGTTATATTTTTATTCAGTAACTTCAACCGTTAAGCCATACGTATAAATTTCACTTTGTGGTTTTTTACGATTGTCTTCATCTGCTTCTGGATAAGCTGTTGTAATGAGGTAAATGCCTGCTTTTTCAAACTTAATTTCAAACTCACCTTTAGCATTTGTTTTGACATGTGGTTGTTCACGTTGAGCATTTGTTTCATAGCTGCTTGCACCTTTAAAGATGTCAATTTCTTGATTTGCAACAGCTTTACCATTAAATAAAATTTGCCCTTTTAATGCTTCACCTGAAAATAGTTCATTTGGGTGTGTTAATAATTTAACTTCAAAACCTTTGTTTGTGACTGTAGGAATTGGTGATGGTTTTCCTTTAGTGACATAACTCTCAGCAATAATATTATTTTTTACTTCTAAAATTTGTGCATTTTCAGGAACTTTATCTGCAGAAATAACGCGAGGAATTTGAGCAGTTTTTTGTTCTATTGGTGCTTTAGTTTCCGTAGCTGCTGGTTTTTGTTCATTGTTTGGCATTGGGGCACGTACAGGACGAACACGTAACCATCGTCCATCAACCAGTGCATATTTGCCAATATTTCCTTGAGCATCTTGAGTGCGAATACGATAAGTACCGTCAGCGTTTAAATCAAATTCACCAATATTAAAACGTTTAAGTGAAGCTGCTGCATTGATTTGCGTTTGTTGACCATCTGGTGCAGTTACGACATAGCTGGTTTTAAAGTTATTACTTGGAATAAAAAATTTCTCAACAGTGATTGCACTTTGAAAAGTAATATTTTGCGCAGCTTTGCTATCAAAGAGTTCTGGTAATAAAAATGGGCTAGCAGTGTGAGCGGATACCATGATTGGTAAAGCAGAAAGAAGTGCAATTTTGAACAAATGTTTCATGGTTTAAGTTCCATAAATTAAATAGTTTGTAAATTTGCACTAATGTACTTGATAACAAATATCATTATCAATATTATTTGTGAAAATATTTTTTGGAGTTTCAGTATGTTGAACATTGCTGCAAAAAGAACCATGACTCAATCTTTGGCATTCAAACTTTCACCATTAGTGATGGCTTTAACGCTGATTTCTCCAATAACAGCACAAGCAAATTCTGATGTTCATTTAGAAAGTCAGTCAGACCAAGTAAATCAGCAACGCTATCAATTTCATCGTGATCATGTTTTAGGTACATCTTTAGATGTTATTGTGATGGGAAGTTCTAAACAAGATGCACAAAAAGCATTTACAGCAATCGAGAATGAAGTTGCCCGTTTAGATAAAATTTTATCGACATGGCGTGATGATAGTGAGATTAGCCAATTAAATAAAAATAAGAGTATTCAAGCTTCATCTGAATTATTTGAAGTCATTGCAGCCTGTGAGCAAATCCGTCATCAAAGCTGTGGTGCTTTTGATGCTCGTTTAGGACAGCTTATTGCCTTATGGGAAAAAAGTCATGGTGTTGTGGAGCTAGATGCAGCAACCAGAAAACAAGTATTGGCGCAGTTAACTGAACACAGTGTAAAGCTTGATGAAAAAAGTCAGCATATTGAAATTGATGAAAATGTAAAATTTGCTCCTGATGCTTATGCAAAAGGTTATATTATTGACCGTGCTTTAGTGGCTGCACAGCAAGCTGTACCTTCAATACAAGGAATTTTAGTTGATATTGGTGGAGATTTAAGAGTTTGGGGTGAAGCACCACAAAAAGATGCTTGGAATATTGGTGTACAAACAGCTTGTAATCATTTTGATAATACTGCACCTGATCAGTTTCTAAAATTAAATGATCAAGCAGTGGCTTTTAGTGGAAAAGGTTACCGTAATTTAGCAGGACAGTCTCATTTATTAGACCCAAAAACAGGTCTAGCTTTGCAACATGTAGAACAATGTGTTGTGGTTGGAACATGTGCGGCAGACAGTGATGCATTGGCAACAGCTTTGGCAGCAATGTCACCACAACAAGGCTTAGAACTCATTGAAGCATTGGTCGGCTATGAAGCCCAAGTGGTTGCAGCAAGTGGTCAAATATATCAAAGTAGTGGTTGGTCAAACTTAACTCAAAGTGCTAATCATCAACTTGATTTTGTCAATGTTGCGACAGGTGCAAGCGCAAAATGGCCTGCGGGCTATCAAGCTGTGATTGATTTGGTGATTCCTAAACTTGAAGTGGAAAAATATAGAGCACCTTATGTTTCTGTCTGGGTAACGGATGAGAATAAAAAAATTGTGCGTACACTTGCTGTTTGGGGCAAAGATGACAAATGGATTAACTCAAATTATGTATGGTGGCGTCGTTATGGACGTCAAATGACCAATTTAGATGCCGTTGCTAAACCATCACGTCAACCAGGACAGTATAAATTAGCTTGGGATGGTAAAGATGATACTGGACGTGCTGTAGCTGCTGGACAATATCAGATCCATATTGAAACTTCACGTGAACATGGTGAGCATTCATATCAAACTTTTGATTTAGATGTAAAAGCAAAATCAAGTCAACAGACTTTAGCTGCACAAAAAGAAATTGGAGCACTCAAACTCAATTTTCAAAAAGTGAACTAAGCGATATAAGTTATTGATAAAGAGATATTCAACGTGTATCAAAAACGTGATTTTTACCGCCATGCACGCTATGTGCATGGGTGGTTATCAGCATTTGCCTTTTTAGTCTTAATTTTCTTTTCAATTACAGGCATTTTTTTGAATCATCCTGAATGGTTTGAGCCAGCCAAAAAAGAAAATACCAGTACGATTTCATTACCTGATGAGTTATTAGCTGAGATTAAAGCCAAAGAAAACCCAAGTGATTTAATTTTAAACTATATTCGCCAGCAACAAGCGGATGCTTTGATTGGACGTTATCAGAGCAGTGAAGTCTTAGATGGTGAAATTATGATTCATCTGGAAAGCCCCGCAGGTTCATCTGATGTTTGGGTGACTTTGGATACTGCCGAAATGGAAATCAGTAGTAAACCTGCTTCCACCATTTCATTGATCAATGATTTACATCGAGGAAAAAACTCGGGTACTGCATGGCGTTGGCTCATCGATATTAGTGCTGTTTTGATTACTATTTTATCGTTAGCAGGTTTTATTTTATTTTTGAGTATCAAAACACGTTTAATTACACATTTAGTCTTAATTGCTTCAAGTATTGTGTTGTTCATGTGGTTGATTTGGGCTGCAATTTAAGGTTGATAAAATGACACAAGCTGTAGAAGGCGTATTGCTGTGTTTGGCAATTTTGTTGGTTATTGTATTGTTTATAATCGTTTTATTGATTTGGAAAAACAAAAAACAAAAAAACTTTTCTCATCAATCTGATTATCTAATTGTTTATGCGAGTCAATCAGGACATGCTGAAAATTTAGCAAAACAAACACAACAGCAACTGCAACAAGCAGGTTATTCAACTTATTTATTGAATATTCAAGATATCACAGTTTCGGATTTGCAAAAAAGTTCACAATCTTTATGGATTGTCAGTACCTATGGTGAGGGTGATTTACCTGATACAGCACGTCAGTTTTATCGGAAGGTGATGCAATCGGCTGTAGATTTGTCGCAGCATCATTATGCAATTTTGGCTTTGGGAGATCGACACTATAAACATTTTTGTAGATTTGGCACGGTGTTGCAGGACTGGTTACAACAGCAACAAGCGCATGCTTTATTTGAAATGATTTGTGTTAATCAGTTGCAACAGTCAGATTTACAACAATGGCAAATACAGTTGCAAACTTTGTTAAAAACGCAGTTAGCTGATTTAAATATTGAACGTAAATGGTCAACATTAAAGTTGACTTCTCGTCAGTTGTTAAATCAGGGAAGTCAAGGTAATCCACTGTTTAAGTTGGAATTTTCATATACTGAAAATATGTCGTGGCAAGCTGGCGATCTGGTGGAAATTCAATGTCATAATGCTATAGATGTGCAAGATTATCCTATTCGTGAGTATTCAATTGCGAGTTTAGTCAAGCAGAATAGACTTGAATTGGTGGTGCGACAGGAAGTTCATGAGCAAGGTTTGGGCTTAGGTTCAGGCTTATTGACACACAGTTTGCAAATAGGGGAGTCTATTTCTGCTTGTATACGGCAAAACTCTGCGTTTCATTTAAACTTAGACTTTCCAGCCGCAATTTTTATTGGAAATGGCTCTGGTATTGCTGGTTTATTAGCTCATATTCGACAACAAGCATTGTTAAATAGACAACATAACTGGTTGATTTATGGTGAGCGTCAAGCACAGTTTGATACGGTTTATGATGAGCAGATTCAGGCGTGGCAGCAGCAAGGTGTCTTAACTGAAGTGGATCGGGTTTTTTCACGCGATGGTCAAGCACAAAAATATGTGCAAGACTGCCTTTATGCGAAGTCTGAGTTACTCAAGCAATGGCTGAATGATGGAGCTGCAATTTATGTATGCGGTAGTATGCAAGGAATGGCACAGCAAGTTGACCAAGCTTTATTAGAGATTTTAGGCAAAGTTGAATACGAAAAGTTATATGAACAAAAACGTTATTTAAGAGATGTTTATTGAGCATTTAATTTTTTATTTAACATCAAGCAAAAACAAAAAACCGATGAATATTCATCGGTTTTTTTATCTATTATGCGAGTTCGTGTTTGATGGAAAATCTTCAACGAAGAAATTTAAGGATTAAAATTTCTTTTCAACACTAAGCATGACAGATGGAATTGCTTGGTTATTACGTGCTTGATAGATTGCACCTGTATTTTGGTCAGTTAATTTTTCTTTATAATCTGTGCTTAATAGATTTCGTCCTGTGAGCGTGGTTGCCCAACCTTGTTGAAAACGTTTAGTAAGGCTAACATCAACATTAAAGCGTGCATTACTTGTGCGGTCATAGGCTTGGTTTTCTAAAGCACGTGTAAACTCAGGAACATAGTTTAGGTTAATACTGCTTGCTAGTTGCCAAGGTTGGTAGTTGTATGAAATGCCTGTGCTTGCAGTATAAGGTGCGACATCACTCACAAGGCGTTCATGGTGTTGTTCATCTTCCACTTTGGCACGTACCGTTGAAAGTTGACCATTGAGCATAAATGAATGCCCTTGCTCAGTTTGCTTCAGTGCATATCGTCCTGTAATTTCTACACCATAGGTTGTGGCATTATTTTGGTTGTAAGGACGCTCTACATAACGATCACCTTCAAGTTGAATCGATTTTTCGATGTAGTCATCAATATCACGTTGAAATGCAGTAATATTCATACCACCAGCAGCCGTGTTATAGCCTAATGTTGTTTCATAAGCCGTAACTTTTTCAGGTTTTAGATTAGGATTACCGCCACGATCAGGATTATTTAATGAACCTGCATCAGCATCTGTCGAAAGTGTTACAGTTGGAGTCAGTCGGTTACTGTTTGGACTTCTAAATGCTTGGCTAATATTGGTTTGTAATGACCATTCTTT
Source organism: Acinetobacter sp. R933-2 (assembly GCF_030325485.1). Classification (NCBI taxonomy): domain Bacteria; kingdom Pseudomonadati; phylum Pseudomonadota; class Gammaproteobacteria; order Moraxellales; family Moraxellaceae; genus Acinetobacter; species Acinetobacter sp. R933-2. The sequence continues at coordinate 211,855 of NZ_JACAIJ010000005.1, read as the reverse complement.
AGTGAAATCAAAGCGATGGGCTAGAACAGGGCTAAAATGTTGGTCAGTATATTCAACTAAACCTGAACGATCTAACCATTCTTGGCGCGCGCCTAAGGTTAAAGTTTGACGATCTGTAAATCGCCAACTGCCTTCTGCATAAAGTGCATAGCGTTTTTCATCTAAAGCATCTGTCATATTGCTTTCGAGTTCACTTGCACGTGTGTCTAAACCAAACTTAATTTGTTTTTTAGCATCAAATTTACGTACACCATCGTAGGCAAAACCATATTCATTGATGGTTTCATCAATATAACTGTTATTTTGTAAAGCGCGCGTTGACTCAGTTTCATCTTGTTTTTCAACAGAAAAACGAACTTTGTCTGAGTCTCCTTGGTCTTTACGCTCATAACGAGTATTGAAACGTATGCTTTCATTTTCATCATTTTGAATCTGGTCGCCACGTGTGCCATCACTTTCATTTTTACGATAGAAAATTTCGCCAACTACTTTCTGTTTACTGTCAATCTCATATTCTACGCGTGGAGCAAACATGGTTGAACGCTGTTCTATGACACGCTTTTGTTCACGTGTTTGATTTGCTGTTTGTGTTTGGGTGATACGTGTTGCATCTGTCCACATTTGATTGGCAGAAAAGCTATATAGCCATGATTGATCACGACCATCCATTTGTAATGAAAGGTTTTTTCTATCTTCATCATTTTGCCCAGCTTTTGCGAGTGAGTAACCTGCACGAACAGTTCCTCCAATAGGCGCATTTTTTAAAGGTTCTTTTAAAATGATATTAATAACTGCGCCTGAAGCGACAGAACCATAAGCCACACTAGGTTGTTTGGTAATTTCTATTTTTTCTATCATGTCGGGTGTAAGTGTATCGACAATCGACATACCACCACGTGGTCCACCTTGTACTGGTTCACCATTGACCAGAAAAATAGGTGCAGCACCACCGCGAAAACGCATACCTGATGCACCGCCGCCGCCACGTGGACCTTGACCAGGTACAGGCATTTGGAAACCTGCGGCACGGCGTAAAGTATCATTGACAGATTGATCCCCATACTTGAGCATTTCTTCACGTGTCACGGTCGTTTTTGCTATTGCGCTAATATCAGGATCTTTAGCTATTGCTTTGGCTTGAAAAGATAAAGTATCTAAAGTTTGAATGGGGTCTGTTGTTGAGGGCTGCTCAGGAGGAGTTGAATCTGCCCAACTTGGAGCACTGATGCATAACAGTGCAAAACTTAAGCCGCTGAGTTTCCATTTTTGTAATGTGCGATATTGTGTGTAAAGCATGAAAACACGTTCCATTTATGTAATTTTGCGTAGCTTAACTTAAAATTATGTAGAAACTTTGTGGGAAAAAGGTTTTTTGAAAATAAATCTATAATAAGCTTTGTGTTTGTTTTTATTATATTTAATTTCATTGCTTTAAAAATACCAGCAAATATGACATTTGCTGGATATCTTGTTATTGAGCGCGTTTTAAAAGCTAAAAAATATTTACCACATTAAGTCATCAGGAATAACATATGCTGCGTATGGATCTTCCTCATCTGTGGTTTGTTCATGATTTTCAGCATTATTCACAAGAATAAAACCTGTCATTTTGTCATTAATACGCTCAGCAAGTGCTTTAGGTAAGAAAGCATAACTGGTATTTTCTTTTGCGATGACTAAACTACCTGCAACTAAGGCATTATAAATTTGTTGGTTGATATAGACTTTTTTAATTTTACTTTCATCAATAAATTGATAAGTCATATCACCGTCAGTATCTTTGATTTTATGCTGAGCAATCATTTGTATAATTGCTGCAACTAAAGCTTTTTCATCTAAAATACGTTGTTTTTCTTGGTTTAATGCTTGGTCTTTTGCAATTTTTTCTTGCTTATCTTGTTCAATTTTTGCTTTGATTTGGGCATCATCATTTTGCCCTGTACGATGCTCATGTTGTGCCTGTTTAGACAATTTTTTTGCCTTTTTGTTATCGACTAAGCCCGCTTTTAATAACTGAGCTGCTAAAGCATTTTTAACCATGTGAACAACCTACTATCACTTGACAAGATAATGAATACGAAAATAAATTAACCAATAAATGCAACTTAAGCTAAAACTTAGCAGTGCAGGAATTAGAAAGGTATCTAATTTTAAATAAGGATATGCAGCTGTGGCAATTACTCCTCCAAAGATAAAGCCAAATAAAATCAATAAATGTAAAATGACGCGTTTTTTTTCGACTTGCAGCCCACGGAATAAATAACCTAAGGCAAGCCCTAAATCTGTTAAGACACCAGACAAATGAGTGGTTCGAATAATCGCACCTTGATAATGACTGACCATCGCATTTTGAATCCCCATTGCTGCACATGCCCAAAGTAAGCCATAACGAGGATAATTGGCAATAAAACACCAACTCAATACAATAAACAAAGTCATCAAACTCAGAGGTAAGCCATAACGACGACCTACTTTAAAATGACTATTTCCTAGAATAAACCCACTATAACTAGAGCCAAGTACATAGCTTAAAATAATTAAAATGAGGAAAATAATACTGGAAATATCACCTTTAAAAAGGCTAATGGCAAGCATACTCGCATTTCCAGTCATATGTGAAACAGACTGATGTAACAGCGTAATTAAGCCTATAACATTGATCATACCTGCATTGAGTGCAAGTAAAAAAGCACCAAGTTGCACCCAAAGCGGAAGTTGTTGAAGTGGCATGTCACAAACTGAATCAAATAAAATTTAATTCAGTCAGTATAGAAGGTGATTATTTTTTAGCAAGGTCTACGGCAGCAGTAAATAGGACGTCAGTAGATGAGTTTAACGCAGTCTCAGTTGAATCTTGAAGTACACTGATGACCATACCAATGGCAACAACTTGCATTGCAACTTCACTTGGAATACCAAACAAGCCACAAGCTACAGGAATTAACAATAAAGAACCACCCGCAACGCCAGAAGCACCACATGCAGTCACCACAGAGACTACAGATAAAATAATCATTGTGGTCATATCCACATGAATATTCAACGTATTTACAGCAGCTAAAGTTAAGACCGTAATCGTCACTGCAGCACCTGCCATATTAATGGTTGCACCCAATGGAATAGCAACGCCTGCGGTCGCTTCATCAACGCCTAAGCGTTTAGCTAAGTCTAAATTTACAGGAATATTCGCAGCAGAACTACGTGTAAAAAATGCAGTAATTCCACTTTCTTTTAGACATTTAAACACTAAAGGATATGGATTACGGCGCATCACCAAAGCGACTAAAATTGGATTAATGACCAAAGCAACAAAAGCCATCGTCGCAACCAATACAATAATTACATGTGCATAGTTCTCTAGTGTTTCTAAACCTGCTTGTGCAAAAGTTGCAACCACTAAACCAAAAATACCAACAGGAGCGAAACTGATCACAATACGAATAATGACATTGATGGCATCTGCAACGTCAGTAATCACACGTTTGGTTGTTTCTGAGCTATGACGTAAAGCAGCACCCAAACCAACAGCCCAAGCCAAAATGCCAATAAAATTTGCTTCATGTAAAGCGGTGACTGGATTACTAATAAAACTTAAAAGTAAATTTTTTAAAACTTCCGTAACACTACCCGGAGGTTGTAAAGCGATATCAGTTGCACTGGTAAACATTAAAGTACTTGGAAAGGCGAGGCTAGCAAAAATTGCACTTAATGCTGCGAAGACCATACCTACCACATACATCATTAAAATAGGTCTAAGTTGATGATTGCTTTGACCAACTTTAAAGTTAGCAATAGATGCCATCACCAAAACAAACACTAAAATCGGCGCAACAGATTTTAATGCTTTAATAAAAACATCCCCAAAAATACTGACATAAGCCGCAGTATTTGGGAAAAGATATGCAACAATAAAACCAAGTATTATGGCAATAAGAATACGTGTGACTAAACTTAAACGTGCTAGGGCAGCGAACATATTGAAACCTGAGTTGCCTTAAACTGGGCTAAAATTGATAAACAAGCGGACTATTTTATACCTAAAAGCTCTAACAAAATGAAACATTTTCACATAAAAAATAAGATATTAAAAAATATACGAATTTTTCTAAAATTAAGAATTCCATTTGTGTTAAACTTATCCTGATAATACAATATCATACAGAACAAAAGGTTTGAGCATCAAGTTCATGCATCGCTTGATAGTGTGTTAAGTAAATATTTCCACTTAATTCCTCTAAAAGTTTAGAGCTTTTAAGACGATCTATGACAGGACCTTTGATTTCTGAAAAGTGTAATTGAATTTTCAATTTAGACAGTTCAGCATTAATGTCTTCTAAAGCCTCTAAAGCACTGAGGTCAATATTACTTACACTTGAGCAGTTCATGACAACATGATGTAAATGTTCATTTTTACTGACCTCAGCAATCACAAATTCTTTTAAAGTATTGGCATTTAAGAAGCTTAAATTTTCATCAATTCGAATAGAAATGATATTGGCACTGGTTAATACATCATGCCGAGAAATATTTCTAAAATGCTGTGTGCCTTCAACTAAACCAATGACAGCAATATGAGGGCGGCTAATACGCCAAAGCAATAACATAAAGGTTGAAATAATACCAATGATTAAACCTGTTGAGATATCAATGCAAAGTACACCGAAGAAGGTCACCCACATCGCAATACCATCTGCTTTAGAATAACGCCAAGCTTCAAGGAAAGGTTTAAAATCTACCAGTTTCCAAATAGATACGATAATGGTTGCCGCTAATACCGCTAAAGGTAATTCTTTAAAAATACCTGTTAGGTACAAACTGACAATCACAATAAAAATAGATGACAACACCCCAGCCATTGGTGTTTTTGCACCTGCATCGGCATTGACGACGGTACGTGATAAGCTACCCGTAACAGGAAAAGATGCGCTAAACCCAGCACTTAAATTGGCTAAACCCAATGCAACAAGTTCTTGATTACTATTTAATTCACTTCTTTTTTGAAATGCAGTTGCCTGTGCAATAGAAATAGATTCTACAAAACTGACCATCGTGATCATGGCTGCACCGGGAAGGAGTTGTATCACTAAATCCCAAGACCAAAATGGCATGGCAAGGGGTGGAAAACCTGATGGAATTTCGCCTACAGTTTTAATACCGAATTGTTCGATATGTAAAAAATGAACAAAAGCAATGGAGAAAAATACCAAAAGTAAAGGAATCGCTTTATTTAAAAAATTGAGTGTATTTTTATTTAGTTTTGAAAAAAGTGCAGTAAGTATTTTAGGTGCATAAATTAACAATAAAATAGAAAGTCCACCAAATGCTAAACTAGGTAGATGAATTAAGCGAATATACTCAATCGTAGAGCTAATAAATTCAAGGATATTTCCAGATTTTAATGGAAGGTTCACTAAAAATTTAAATTGGCTTAAGGCAATTAAGACTGCTGATGCAATAATAAAGCTTTTAATCACAGGATGACTGATTAAACGAATCAAAAAACCAAAACGGAAAATACCAAACAGTGTTGAAAGTATACCGACCAAAACTGCTAATAAGCAGGCAGCTTGAATATAAACAGGTGATCCCACCTCATATAAGGGCTGTAAAGTTGCAAATGTCATCATCGAAATGAGCGCAACAGGACCAATGGATAAGGTCGGACTTCCACCCACTAAAGCATAAATAATCATGGGAAGAATACTGGCATACAATCCCATAATTGGAGGTAACCCCGCGACCATAGCATATGCCATACCTTGAGGTACAAGCATGGCAATCACAATCAGAGCAGCCAGTAAATCTGCTCTAAAAGCTGTAGGGGTATAGTGCTGAAGCCATTGCCATGCAGGGAGAATGTTACTCAATTTAGACTGAGACTTGGTAGGCATAAAACGCTCTATATCACATTTATGTATATATTATGCAGAAAAAATGCTAAGAATTACAGTCTAAATTTTATTGAATAGGGCTAGACGTTTTTCAAAACGTATTGAACATATCATGACCACGATCAAAATAATGTGTATTTAAATAAAAGCTGAGTTGAGTATATTGCCCATCAAAGTCTAAAGATGCGGGCAATACAAATCATACAAAGTATTTAGGACAAGGCTAAGCTTTGGATCTTTAATAGAATAATAAATTTGTTTACCATCACGGCGTGTGGTGACAACATCGCTTTTACGTAACATCATTAATTGTTGTGAGAGCGTAGGTTGTGTAATTTTGGTTTGCTCTTCAATTTGTGAAACATTGAGTTCTTGTTGCACCAAATGACACAAAATCAGTAAACGGTCAGTATTGGCTAACGATTTGAGTAATGAAACCACATCTGTGGCTGATGCGCGCATGGCATCAATTTGAAAACTCTGATTCATAAAGATCAGAAACTCCTAATATTACTGAGTTTGAATATTCTATGCACATATTCATGTTTAAAACGTGAATAGTGTGTTTGTAATCCACTGATGATGCATCCTAACATGAATATTTTAATATTTAATTCTTCTTAATCCTAAGTTTTTTTTATAAGGCTTATTATTTTTATCTAATTCAAATATTTAGATATAAATATAAGAAAATAAGCTAAAATTTTTGCTGTATTATTGTGCAATAAATAAAGCGTTTAAGACCTTAAGTTGATATTTAAAATAAAAAATTATTGTCATATTGATAAGTTCTGCATTGAAATATAGATATGAGACAGATCATTTTAAGTTTAAAATCATGACCGTGGATTTGACAAATTTTTGTCTTATTAAATGCTTTTATTTAAAAATAAGTGAATGATAGAAATTAGAAAAATATGTTGATTAAGTCAAGAATTTTATGTTTTACATTATTTGTAAGCGTGATTTCATTTGATGTCATGCTCATCATACATCCTGAGCCATTGATTGATAAAATTTATTTGCAAGCGATTCGAGGGCAGGCACAAGCACAATTTGAGTTGGCTGATCAAATTGAAACGGCTGATCGAAATGATATCAATCTCAATGATCAACAATCGTCATTTAAAAAAATGTTAAATTGGGTCATACAACCGTTTATATATGCTGAATCCAAAGCAGAAGATGGTTTTGATCAATTTTTCCAACCTATTCAGATCAGTCAAGCAGAAGCTTTACAGTGGTATAAAAAGGCAGCCAATCAAGACCATACTCAGGCACAAATTCGTTTAGCAACCTATTATTATAACAATGGACAAGGTCCTGATTTTCAAAGTGCTTATCATTGGATTTGGCGTTTAGCTCAAAAAAATGATGCCTTTGCACAGGCACAATTAGGTTGGATGTATGTACAAGGTGCAGGTGTTGAAAAGGATTATCAAATAGCACATTACTGGTTTTTAAAGTCAGCTTTACAGGGGAATCATCAGGCAGCACCATTTTTAGCATGGATGTATTTCCACGCCCAAGGTGTCCGAGGAAGTAATACAGAAGCTTTTAAATGGTATAAAAAATCGGCTGAAGCAGGTGATCCTGAAGCACAAATGTTTATGGTGGTGATGTATAAATTTGGTATTGGTACGGCGGTCGATTTAACACAGTCAGCTTATTGGAAGCAAAAAATTATAAATACACAAGATATTGATTTTGAATATTCTTATACAAGAAATGATTATGAGAATAGAATAAAATATTGGGCAAAGAAAAATGATAAACAGCCTAATCCAGATCGGGGTCAGACATTTTATGAAAAATATAATTTAGCTTTAGACTATAAAACGGCAAGTCAGGGCAATGAAAAACGTGCATTTGAAATTTTTAATGAATTATTAAAAAAGAATGAGAGTGCAGGTGTCTTATATCAACTCGCTGAAATGTATGAAAAAGGTTTAGGGACAGCGCAAGATATGAAGAAAGCCATTGAGTTTTATGAAATAGCCGCGACACAAAACGATATTATGGCATTGTTACGTTTAGGTGATCTTTATTTTCAGGGCAATGAATTTGTAGCCCAAAATTATAGCAAGGCTTTATATTGGTATAAAAAAATAGAAGCTTTGGGACAGCCTCATGCTTCTATGAAATTAGGTGAAATGTATATGAATGGCTTGGGCGCTGCACAAGATCCTGAACAGGCTTTTCAATATTATCTTTACTATGCAGACAAAGGTGACCAAAAAGCACTTAAAATCATTGCACATTGTTATGAATATGGTATTGGTACACCTCAAAATTTAAAAAAAGCACAAGAAATCAAAGCTAAGCTTAGAATTTAAGCAATTATGAATATTATTCAGTTTTAAATTTCCTCTCGCTTGACTGTGATATAAGGCAATATTTTTAGTTTTATGGTCTAATATAAGCGCATTCATTTCTGTTAAAATTATTGTGCTTCTTCAACCTTTTTGTACTGTTATTCCAACACTTTCCCATGATTATGCTGAATGGCATCGGGGACGAGAGGATTATGCACTTTGGTATATAGAAATCACTGAACCAAAACTACAGCATTATTTACAAAAATTACGTGAACATTTTTCTCCCTTTTTATTTCAACCAAATATTCGTCAATTTCATATTACGCTTTTTATTTGTGGATTTTTAACAGAATATCAACCTGTTTTAAATGATGATTTTTCACAACAACAATTGAGTCAACAGATAAAAAATTTAACTAAGCAAAAACTCGGTGCATTTAAAATAAAAACAGGCAAAATTCAAAGTTTTGAAAGTGCCTTATTTGTTGAGATTTTAGATGAAAATAATAGCCTAAGTGTTTTTAGGCATCTTTTTGCACAAAATCATGATGAAATTGCCGCATTATACTATGTTCCGCATATTACGCTTGGTCTATATCATTCGGCATTTACTGCCGAACAAATATTTGAGCATATTGAAACACTTGAACAGCAACAATTTGAACTTGATGTTACACATTTAAGCTTTGGTTATTACAAAGCAAAAATTATTCAAGGCAAATTATATGCAGAACAACATATTCATTTAGGTAAATTATGATTCGACTCATTTTAGGTGGTGCGCGTTCAGGAAAAAGTCGTTTGGCTGAAAAAATTGCACAAGAGAGCCAATTTACTGTGAGTTATGTGGCGACAGCCCAAGCTTGGGATGCTGAAATGCAATCACGCATTTTACATCATCAACATCAGCGACCTGCTGATTGGGCTGTTTATGAAGAGCCACTACATTTAGCTGATCTATTAGAAAAAATAGATCAACCTGAGCATGTGATTTTAGTGGATTGTTTAACCTTATGGATGAGCAATTTATTAATGGCGAATGATCAAAGTACGTCATCTGTAGCATCAAATTTACAGGCGATTGAATGTGAAAAGTTGTTTAAGGTTTTACCTCATTTACAAGCCAATATTATTTTAGTGAGTAATGAAACAGGTTTGGGTGTAGTACCCATGGGTGAAATTACTCGAAAATTTGTAGATGAATCAGGTCGTTTACATCAACAACTTGGACAACTCGCAGACACTGTTATTTTTTGTGTGGCAGGTTTTCCAATGTATTTAAAAGGAGAAAAGGAATGAATTGGTGGTTAGATGCATGTCAAAAGCCAAGTGAAGCTGCAAAAACACAGGCAGAACAACGTCAACTGCAACTGACTAAACCAACAGGTTCACTTTCTGAGTTAGAGCATGTTGCGATTCAGCTCGCAAGTTTACAAGGTCAGCAACAGCCACAAATTAACTTTCCTTGGATCACCATTTTTGCGGGCGATCATGGTGTGATGGAAGAAAATATTTCAGCTTATCCGCAGGCAGTGACGCGACAAATGTTGCAAAACTTTGCCACAGGTGGTGCTTGTATCAGTGTTATTGCGAAAGAATATAATGCAAAATTACAAGTCATTGACTGTGGTTCAGTTGGTGAAAATTATGATTATGTAGGTGTTGAGCGTCATTGTATTGCCCAAGGAACAGCAAATTTTGCTAGAACGGTTGCAATGACAGAAGCACAATGTCAAGCAGCCATGCAACTGGGTAAAGAAAGCGTAGAACAAGCTTTATCACAACATGCATCAATTTATGTCGCAGGTGAAATGGGAATAGGTAACACCTGTTCAGCTTCGGCTGTGGCATGTTTTCTTTTAAATGAAACGGCAGAAAAGTTAACAGGTGTAGGTACAGGCATTCGTGCTGAGCAACTTGAACATAAGAAAAATATCATTAATCAGGCTTTGGCTTTACATCAACATGATGTTCATGGCGATGCTTTTAAAGCGTTGTGTGCAGTGGGTGGTTTAGAAATTGCAGCGATGACAGGTGCTTATATTCGCTGTGCGCAAGTGGGCTTGCCGATGGTGGTTGATGGTTTTATTAGTACTGTATCTGCATTGCTTGCAGTTCGCTTAAATCCAAATGTCCGTGAATGGATGTTCTTCGGTCATCAGTCTGCTGAATATGGGCATCAACGTTTACTCGCAGAGTTAAATGCACAGCCTTTATTAAAATTAAATTTACGTTTAGGTGAAGGTAGTGGTGCAGGTGCATCTTTAGGCATCATTAAACTTGCATGTAGTTTGCATAACCACATGGCGACATTTGCTGAAGCGGCTGTTATTGGTGAAAAAGTTTAATTTTTTAATGTGATTTTGATGTAATCAGATTGAAGAAAAGTAGAGAAATTGGATGAAATTGCGGATTGATGTATTAAGGCATGGTGAAAGCACATTGAGTCATACTTTAAGAGGCTCAACAGATGATGTTTTGACAGCACTGGGTCAAATGCAAATGCAAAATACAGTGGATGCCTTTTTAACTCAATCCGCAGCGCCAATAGCTTGGCAGAGTATTTTTAGTTCACCATTGCAACGTTGTCGCTTATTTTCTCAACAATTGAGTGTGCAATATGATAAGCCTTTAATCTTAGAAAAAGATTTACAAGAAATGCATTTTGGCGATTGGGAAGCCAAACCGACCCAATGGATTTATGAAAATTTCCCTGAGCAACTGAGTCAGTTTTGGCAAACTCCGACAGCGTTTACGCCACCCAATGCCGAAAGTATTTGGCAATTTCAAAGTCGAGTTTTAAACGCGATGGATTCTATTCAAATGCAGATGTTAGAAAAGCATTGGCATCAGGTTTTATTGGTGACGCATGGTGGAGTGATTAAACTTTTAAAATGCCTCGCAACACAACAAAGTCTAGACAATATTTTAACGATGTCAGCAGAACTAGGCACTTTACATTCTTTTGAGTTAGACACGACGAAGCAAAAAATCAGTTTATGGTCTACTTGTTCTGAAAATAAGAGCATTTAAAATGACAGCATTTTTGATTGCATTACAGTTTTTAACGACTTTCCCGATTCAGCTCAAAACAATGCCAAGTCAGCAACAAAATGGACAATCTTTGTTGTTTTATCCTGTAATAGGTTTACTCATTGGCGGATTATTATGTGCTGTAGCAATGTTATTACACACTTTACCTCTTATTTTATTGGCATCAATAATCTTATGTCTATGGATTTGGTTGACAGGAGGTTTACATTTAGATGGTTTGGCTGATACCGCCGATGCTTGGGTGGGAGGTTTTGGTGATCAAGCGCGAACTTTAGCCATTATGAAAGATCCAAGCTGTGGACCGATCGGGGTATTAAGCTTAGTCATTATTTGTTTATTAAAATGGTCAGCTATTTATGTATTATTACAAGAAAAACAATTTATAGCTTTAATCATGTTTCCTATTTTAGGTCGTATTGCACCATTAATTTTATTTTTGACTACATCTTATGTACGAAAAAATGGTTTAGGCTCGGCATTAACAGCATTTATTCCGAAAAAAAGTGCAATTTTAATTATTATATTTTTTCTATTATGTACTTTATATTTTAAATGGGTCGGTATTTTGACTGTTCTTAGTTTTTTAACAACATTGTTTTATTTGCGTCAAAAATTTATCCAACGTATTTCAGGAATTACAGGAGATACTGTGGGGGCGAGTATTGAAATCTTAGAAACTGTGACTTTGTTCACTTTTGTGGTTTTGAGTTTTTATCTTTAAATTATTGGCTTAAAATTGATGAAATTTAATGCTAAAAACCAGATTAAATTTTATCTAAGAAAATAAAAAAGAGGTCAATATGCCAATTCAAAATAGTAAAATTTTACAATATAAATTTTTAAATGAGATGTATGGAGATGCTTATTATCCTGCTCATTTAGTTGATGAAATTAAAAATATTTTAGTTGATGTCTGTCAGGAAATTGAAACCAATCAGCCTAAAAACTTAGCTGAATTATATGTTTTAACACATGCTGCAACTGAAAAAATTAATGATTTACAAACAGCATTTGATGAAGCCGAGAGTGAAATTGAAACTGTAGCACGAGAAGCTATAGGGGAAGATTTTTATTTTATTGCAAAAGCCTATGAGTATTATGATGCAGATGGAGAAGAATTAATTTCTCCACGTGATTGGTAGTTAAAAATAAAATAATATTACTGCTATTTATGTTTTTCAGCTTTATTTTAGAATGGGTGTTTGTAGAATATCCATTCTACCTATAATTATTTATAAAAATTTAAAATAAAAAATAAGTATTTGTTTTTGATTTAATTTAAAAAATATTTCATTTTTTTATTAAGTAGGTTTAGTTTTTTTACTAGAATAATTTAGTTTTATTAATGATCAGTATATTAAAATACCTAATTTTAGGGATATATAAGAAGTCTAAAAAATCGTCTAATAATAAATAACTTAAGGCATATTTAAAAGGGCGACATCATGAGGAAGTTTTGTACTCAATGTTTATATGTTGTGCTTTTTATTTCTTGATAGATAGATGCAGTGAAGAAAATGTCTTCAGTGAGTGTCGTGACGTCTATTCTTCAGCCCATAAATTGTTTTAAGTAAGGAGCGCTTATTGCAACAGAAGTTTTTTAATCTTCGTCGTTACAAGAAGGGTGGAGTGGAACTTTTGTAAAAGCGTCAGGTGGAACCAAGTTAAAGACGTTAATTCAAATGAATTTTATAGGAAATGTTTATCAATTAGATGCGGTCAAACAATTCAAGTGCATGACCTCGCTAATGTAGAACAAGAAACAATTCATGTGAAATTAGCAGAACCTGTCCAAAGTACTACGCTTAAAGGGGTTTATTAGGATGTGTTGTACTTGGATGTAACTTTTTAAATATTCGAACTGTGAGACAACAATGAAAATATTACTTAAAAGTGCTGCTGTGACAGCATTGTTATTAGGAAGTGGTCTAACACAGGCTGCAACAACCACCTCAAGTATACCGATGGGCGTAGATGTTCCTAGAAGTTGTACTTTATCCAATGTGAGCGCAGGTATTATTTTACCTGAAGATGGAAGTGAAGCCCAAGGTGCTTTTACACTTACTTGTAATATAGATGGAGGGTTTAATGCCACGTATTCATTTGATTCAAAAAGTAATTCTTCAAAACCAAGAGTTGTAAATGCCAATGGTGTTGGTCTTGAAACGAGTGGGTTTGTAGAGGTGGATGGATGGAATTTATCCTTAGATTCAGGTTCTCAAACACTCTATTTTCTTGCTACTTGGTTAGGTAGACCTGCTACAGCAATAGTGAAAGCAAAATTAAAATCACCTACAACCGCCACAACCCCTGCTGGTGTTTATACCGACACATTCCGTGTCAATGTTATGTATTAATTTAGCTTAATTCCAACTCAATCTAATTGTTTTTTTTAAAGGAATATTTTCATGAAGATTTTATCTAAAATTGCTTTAGCATCAGCAGCATTACTCACAGCGGGTTTTGCACAAGCAGCGACCACATCGGCGTCTATTCCTGTGAGTTTAACGATCACTCCTAAATGTAGCATCAGCGATGTAAGTTCAAATATCGTGATACCTACAGACACCACCAATGGTACAGGTAGTTTTAAAGTGACTTGTAATGCACCTTATAGCATTAAAACAGACACATCCAATACAACCAATGCCCAAACTTTTGTGAAGTCAACGACAAACCCAAACTTTACGCTGAATACTAAAATTACAGTCGACCGTAATGGTGATGTGGTGCCTGTAAACGTAGGTACACCGTTGTCTCAACCGGGTTTAACGGTAGATACATATAATGTGAATGCAGCGTTAGTTGCGGCAGTGACGACCACGACCCCAGCAGGTATTTATAACGATGTATTAAATATTAGTGTCGATTACTAAATTATTCACTGAATGAGGCTCATACTTTAGATTCAGTATTAATGATAGTAATTATAAAATGGTGGTGTTCTTACAGTTATGATTGTTTTAACACCACCTATATAATCCATATTTTATGTGAAAAAGTAGTCAATTAAATATATTGATATGATTTAATTTATTTTTTGTAAAATACAAAGCTCGCTTATAAATGTTGAATATAAATTTAGAAGACTTAACTTCTATATACAGTTAATCATTAAAATTAAAAAATATTTTTTATTTATCGCTGGTTATTTTTATTTTAGAAAATATTTATAAATAATTTATTTTATTTGCGATTGTTTACAGTATTTATGGAAGATTAAAATAAAAAAATAAGTATTTGTTTTTTATTTAATTTAAAGTTTATTTCATTTTTTTGTTAAGTGAGTTTAGTTTTTTTACTAGAATAATTTAGTTTTATTAATGATCAGTATATTAAAATACCTAATTTTAGGGATATATAAGAAGTCTAAAAAAGCGTCTAATAATAAATAACTTAAGGCATATTTAAAGGGCGACATCATGAGGAAGTTTTGTACTCAATGTTTGTATGTTGTGCTTTTTATTTCTTCATGGGCAAGTGCTGCAAACCAAACGTCCTCAGTGAGTGTCGTGGCGTCTATTCCTGTAAGTTGCCAGTTTTCAAATGTTAGCCCACAAATTGTTTTAAGTGAAGAAGCGCTTGTTGCAACAGGAATTTTTAACCTCCAATGTAATCAGAAATTTGAGCTACAACTGAGCACAAAGTCATTACAAGAAGGGGGGAATGGAACTTTTGTAAAAGCGTCAGGTGGAATGAAGTTAAAGACGTTAATTCAAATGAATTTTATAGGAAATGTTTATCAATTAGATGCGGTCAAAAAAATTCAAGTGGATGACCCCACTAGTGTAGAACAAGGAACAATTCATGTGAAATTAGCAGAACCTGTCCAAAGCACTACGCCTAAAGGGGTTTATCAGGATGTGCTGTATTTGGATGTAACTTTTTAAATATTCGAACTGTGAGACAACAATGAAAATATTACTTAAAAGTGCTGCTGTGACAGCATTGTTATTAGGAAGTGGTCTAACACAGGCTGCAACAACCACCTCAAGTATACCGATGGGCGTAGATGTCCCTAAAAGTTGTACATTTTCAAATGTAAGTGCAGGCATTATTTTACCTGAAGATGGAAGTGAAGCGCAGGGTGCTTTTTCTCTCCTTTGTAATACTGGGAGTTTCAGTACAGTTTTTTCAATGGATTCTAAAGCGGCACATGGTCAGTTTCAAGTGACTAATCCGAATGGAGTGGGTCTACCAATCGAAGGTGCTGTGAGTATTTTTAATTATGATTATCGTTTAGATGACAGCATTGTTTACGGCGGATTTATAGGGCAAGTATTAGATTACATTGTAAAAGCAAAATTAAAATCACCTACAACAGCCACAACCCCTGCTGGTGTTTATACCGACACATTCCGTGTCAATGTTACGTATTAATCTAGCTTAATTTCAACTCAATCTAATTGTTTTTTTAAAGGAATATTTTCATGAAGATTTTATCTAAAATTGCTTTAGCATCAGTAGCATTACTCACAGCAAGTTTTGCACAAGCAGCGACCACATCGGCATCTATTCCTGTGAGTTTAACGATCACTCCTAAGTGTAGCATCAGCGATGTAAGTTCAAATATCGTGATACCTACAGACACCACCAATGGTACAGGTAGTTTTAAAGTGACTTGTAATGCACCTTATAGCATTAAAACAGACACATCCAATACAACCAATGCCCAAACTTTTGTGAAGTCAACGACAAACCCAAACTTTACTTTGAATACCAAAATTACAGTCGACCGTAATGGTGATGTGGTTCCTGTAAACGTAGGTACACCGTTGTCTCAACCGGGTTTAACGGTAGATACTTATAATGTGAATGCAGCGTTAGTTGCGGCAGTGACAACCACTACCCCAGCAGGTATTTATAACGATGTATTAAATATTAGTGTTGATTACTAAATTATTCACTGAATGAGGCTCATATCATGAAGAAAATAATATTCGCATTATCGGCATGTGTTCTTTCTACACCAATATTTGCAGCAACGACAACCTCATCTATTCCGATGAGTGTTGAAATTGCAAAACAGTGTAGTTTTTCCAATGTCGCAACCGCAATCATTTTAAAAGAAGATGGTTCAGCAACAACAGCAGGTTATAGCGTCACTTGTAATACGCCATATAGCATTTTTACCGACAATGCGAAATGGAATGGTGGTTGGAACTCATATATTTCCAATGCACAAGGTGAGCAGTTGAAAACGGGTGTCAGTACAACAGCACTGCAAGATGGCGTACTTTTACCATTACATGCTGGTCCAAGACTGAATCGACCGGGATATTCTGTGGATGATTATGTGATTAGTTTTGCTGTAGCAGATCCAATTACGCCAACAACACGTGCAGGTGTTTATACCGATACCTATTTAGTAGATGTTGAATACTAATCAAGTTGTACATTTTAAGTTTGCATAAAAGATAAGCGATTTATCTTTTATGCCTCTATTTTTTAATTGATAAAACTCATTTGAGTTTGGGGGTGTCTAAATATGCACATTTTAAAATATAAAAAAGCATGGTTATTAAGTTTGTTTTTTGTTCAGTCTATGGCACATGCAGATTTAACGATTTCCCCAGTTCAACTCTATATTACAGGTGAACGTCAACAGCGCAGTACGACCGCAAATTTAACCACAATGGGAGAAAAGTCAGATCGTACTTATGAACTGAGTGTTTTTCGTTGGACGCAAGATGAAGAAGGTAATGAAGTTTTAACACCCGATACAGATTTGGTGGTAAATCCTAAAGCATTGATTTTAAAGCCTGATAGTAAAAAAGTCATTCGTTTTGGCTTTAGACAACCTATTGATGCGATGAATTTGAAGCAAGAAGGAACATGGCGCGTTAAGTTTACAGAAATACCATCACCTTTACAAAAAACAGGGATGAATATTGCGCTGAATTTTAGTGTACCCGTATTTGTAGGTTCTGGTTTTAAGTCTGATCTGACATTCCGTTTTGGAAAAGACCAGCACAATAATACAACTTTAATTGCTAAAAATAACGGAACAGCTCATTTTCAAATTACAAAATTTAGTCTGCAAGATGCGACAGGGAAGAAACTTACCGAAGTCGATATGATGAAATATATATTGCCAAATCATCAAGTGACGATTCCTTTAAAAGGTTATACGCATACTTCTGGTCAAGCCGTTAAATTTGTAATGGAAAAAGAAACTGAAAAAGATCCCGTAATTTTTGCTATTGCGGAGTAGATGTTATGGGCAAAAGAAAATATAAACTCGTCTTCCTTGCAGTAATGGTTTTATTACACACTGAGCAAGCTAAGGCAGAAGTATTGCCTTTGCCAATAACGCAGCAAGATCAACAAGATGATGTCATCTTAGGGCTTTGGATTAATGGTGTGGATCAGGGGCAGGACGCTGTATTAATGATCTCTGATCATAAAAAATATATAGAGTGCCCAATATTAAAAAACAGCTTTATGGATTTGAATAAATTTCAACAAATAATGAAATCTGAAATAGCTTATTGTTTATTATCAGAAAATGATATTCAAATTGAACAAGATATCGATGCACAGTTATTAAAAATTAAAATTCCTACACATTATATGCAAAGCCAAAATATTGAAAATTCTGCATTACAAATACCATCATTACCCGGTTTAGGTGGCTTTTTAAACTATAATGTATTTTATCAATCTGGAGATTATTCAGAACAAGCAAATGCAACCACAGATATCGGTATATTTTGGAAAAATACTTTTTTTAATAGTAACCATATTTTTAGAAAAAACTATTTACAAGATGAACAAAACTTTCAAAGCCATACCCGTTTAAATACAAGTCTAACTTTTGAGTTTCCTAAAAAATTTACGACTTTACAATTGGGTGATAATGTCAGTACGCCTACAGGTATTACACAATCTTATTATTTTGGTGGTTTTAGATGGGGAACGAATTATACATCACGTCCAGATTTTGTATATTGGAACACACCTTCTTTTCAGGGGAGTGCTTTAGTACCTTCTACAGTTGATTTAATTATTAATGGAAATAAAGCATATAATACAAAAATAAATCCTGGTGAATTTAATTTAAATAATCATATTAACTTTCGTGGTCTAGGTCAGGCAGAAATGATCGTGGAAGATATTATGGGAAATAAAACAGTACAAAATATTCCGATTTTTGTAAATGAGCGTTTATTGAAAAAAGGGCTGAATGATTATAGTTTATCAGCAGGGAAATTACGTTATAACTTTAGTGAAGACAGTGATGACTATCGCGAATGGTTTGGAAGTGCTTATTTTAGAAGAGGAGTAACAGAAAAAACCACTTTGGGCTCAGTATTAGATGTAAGTAAGGATCTTAAAAGTGTAGGTTTATTATGGAGTCAATATTTATATAAATTAGGATTATTTGAGTTGAATTCTGCTTATAGTGACTCTAAAAAAGGTGAGGGTTATACCGTCAGTACAGAATTTAAAAGAGATACAGAAAAATATAGTGTTGGAATAAAATCACAATATTATAGTGATGATTTTAACATGTTAGGTATGGAAGATAACTTGAATGGGCAAGGGTATTATTTTCCTGAACGTGAAAATTTAGTTTATATCTCTAAATCTAATATTCCAGTTTTAGGGAATTTATCATTAAGCTATGTTGAACAAAAATATAGACCTATTGCAGAACGAGATGATAAAAAAATATTTAGTATTCGCTCAAGCCGAAACTTATTTGAAAACTTAAATATGAGTTTAGGTGTTTCTTATGAAACAGGAAGTGAAAAAGACCATCGAGTTGATTTATCTTTAAGCTATCGTTTTAATGATAAACATTCAGCGTATTATAATCAAACTGATAATGATTCAAGCAATTTAACAATTATAAGAAATACTTCAAATGCAGTAGGTGTAGATTATGCCGTTGGAGCAGGTCGAGTACATGGAGAAAATACAGGCAATATTTCAACACGTATTAAAACTAAAGCAGCAGATTTAGATTTACAATATTTACAAACAGGCGATAGTCAACGCTATAGTGCAAACTTGATGGGTGCTGTTGCTTGGCTTGGAAATAGTTTTGGTCTAAGTAAATTAGTGAATAATGGATTTTCTTTAGTTAAAATTACAGAGAGTCCTAATATTGATGTTTATCGCAATGATTTATTCATTGGTAAAACAAATAAAAATGGTGAAATTTTTATTCATGATTTAATTCCATATACCAATCAGCATTTATCTTTTAATGAAAATCAACTTGAAATTGAAAATAAAGTTGAAACAGCAAGAAAAACGATTATGCCATTGAATAAACGTGGTTATATTGTTGATTTCCCTGTTGTGCATACTCGTGAAGTAAGTTTTAAATTGGTCAATGAAAAAGGAGAGTTATTACCACAAGGCAGTCAAATTATTGTAGATCAAAATCAAGATGATATTTATCCAATTAGCAGTGATTATATTGTGACTTTATATGGTTTAACACATGATATACATATTCTAGATATAAAAGTTTCTGAGAATGAAAGCTGTAAAGCATATTTAGACTTAAAAAATAATGAAAATACGATACAACCACTCACATTAATCTGTAAGTAGGAGATATTGAAATGAGAAATTTTTTTTTAAAAATAGCGCTAACTTGTATATTACTTTTTATATATTCAGATGCTTTTGCAGCATGTACATTTTCAGATACTGGTGCAGGTATGATTCGTATTCAACCTACTACAGGGAGTACTTCAACATTACAGATTAGAGTAAAATGCGATACAGATTTTAATATTCGCTTTAGTAGTCAAAATTTACTTGATTATAGTGGTCAAAGTGTATTAAAAAATGAAACAGCAGGGCGTTATACCAAATTAAAAAATAGTATTTCCGTTCAGTATGATTTATCTGGAAATGCAGGTTCACAATGGCAAGTTGCAAAACAACAGCAAAAAAATAGACAGCATCAATATATTATTATTGCACGTTTGGGAATGGTGAATATTGCTAACTTAGTTGCAGGTGATTATAAAGACCAAATTAATATAGAGGTTGATTATTAATAAGCCAATCAAAAAAAGAATATTAATTGGCTTATTTTGAAAACATTAAACATTAAACATTAAACATTAAACATTAAACATTCAAAATTTAAGCATTTAGCATTAAAATAAAATGTACAAGGCTAGGTCCTAAAACCACCATAAAAACTCCAGAAAGTACCATTGTTAAACTGGCAATAATGCCTTCTTCTTGATGACGCATATAGGCTTTACTTGTGCCAAAACCATGAGCAGCACTTCCTAATGAAGCACCTAAAGCAAAATGTGATTTTAAGCGAATAGCAGCTAAAATAAGATCACCAAATAACATACCAATAACTCCTGTAATCATTGTAAATAAAATTACAAGTTCAATAGAACCACCAATATGATTGACTAGTTCCATAGCAAAAGGAGTTGAAATAGAACGTGCCATTAAACTATAAGTTGTTATTTGGTCAAATTGAAATAACTGTGCTAAATAAAATGCGCTCAGCATGCCCATAAACATACCTATAAAAACTCCCATTGAAATAGAAATGATATGTTGTTTAATCATTTTTCGATATTCATAAATAGGAATTGCAAATGCAACGGTTGCAGGGCTTAATAACCAAACAATCCAATGGTTATCTATCATATAAGTTTCATAAGAAATATGTGTAAAGGCTAAAAATATAATCAATATTACTGGTACTAAAACAGCAGGTGAGAGCAAAAAATAAGGAAATTTACGATATATTTTTTTACTAATAACATATATAGATAATGTCATGATGAGACAAAAAATAGAGATAAAAGACATTAGTTTTTCTCCTGTAAATTTTTATCAGAATGCATTTTGTTTTTTAATATTTTTTTAATGATTTTTTCTAATTTAAAACCTAAATATACACTAAATGCAGTAAACACCATGACACAGGCTGTACCTAAAAATATAACAACAAATAACTTCCAGCCCTGATCTAAAAATAAGGATTGATATTGAGTTAAACCAACTAAACACGGAATAAAAAATAAAACTAATTCACCTAAAATAAAATCTGAACCTACTTTAACCCATTCTAATTTTAGAATACCGCTTATTAAAAAAATCAGTAAAATAAATAAACCCGTGACTGCTGCTGAAATCGGTAGATTCAAAATGTCTTGTACATATTTTCCTAATCCTAAAAAAAGGAAAATTAAACCCAATTGAAAAATAACTTTAAGAAAAAAAGAGCTTTGTGACGAGAATAGGGGTGTACTGGACATGAGGACAGCTTAGTTTCGGATGAGGTTATTATTTTAATGCTTATTTTTATGTTAAATTATGAATAATTAAATATATATTATTCTATTTTCGAATGTTTATGGATCTGAAGAATCTTAAAATTTTTGTTACAGTGGTTGAATCAAAAAGTTTTTCTATCGCAGCCGAGCGTTTATTTTTAACACAGCCCACGATTAGTAAAGCAATTGCAAGTTTAGAAGTTGATTTAGCAACAGCACTTTTTAAAAAAGGCGAAGCAGGTCGTAAGCGTGATGTCCAATTGACTTATACTGGTGAGTTAATTTATCAACATGCACAGACTATTTTAGCTGAACAGCAAAAAATTTATGACACGATTCAACAAGTTCAAAGTCTCAATAAAGGAAAACTAACCATAGGCTTACCTCCTCTCGGGTCTGTTTTACTCAGTTCATTAATTGCGTTATTTCATAAAAAATATCCAGAAATAGAGCTTAAATTTTTAGAGGTTGGAGCGAATGGAGTCGAAGAGGCGATTGCTGCGAAAACGGTAGATGTCGGGATTTTATTGGGTAATTTACGACCAAATTTTTCTGCAATTCCTGTTGCTGATTCAGCGATGTGTTTATTATCTGCAAAAGATTCTGTATGGAAAAATAGAACAAGTGTCGATCTTATTGAATTAAAAGATGAATCCTTTCTGCTATATGCAGATACATTTATGTTAAATAAAGTTATTTTAGATGCAGCAAACACTGTAGGTTTTGAACCTCGTGTTGTTTGTAAAAGTGGTCAATGGGATTTTATTTCAAAAATGGTCGAACTCAATATGGGTTTAGCATTATTACCTAAAATTTATTGTGATCAACTAAATCCAGAACATTTTAATGTTGCATTTTTATGCAATCCAAATTTACACTGGACATTAAGTATGGCTTGGAATACCTCTGTAGCAATGAGTCCTGCAACTCGTGCATGGCTAAATATTGTAGATGAAAATCGTGATAAAATTCACTTTTAATCTACATCAATAAATATGCATAAACAGCATCCGATTCTAAGTCTTTCATAGATTTATACTTGAAGAAAATCTTTAACTAATTTAACCACTTTTTCTGGTTGTTTTAGCCAGACTGAATGTTGATTGCCTTTTAAGCTTGTGGTGAGATCTAATTGCTTAACTTGAGCATCCTTAAAATAACGACTCAAAGCTAAAGTTGAGCGCATAGGTGCAAAATTATCTTGTACAAATTGAATAAATAATGCGGGCTGCTGAGACAAGTTTTCCTCAGAGATAATATGACGATAGTGACCTGTAAAAATTACTTTTGACCAATCACGCATTAAAGTTTTCGCTTCTTTTTTGCCAAAACCAACTTTATCACCTGCTAAATAACCATCTTTTAAAATCATGAGATTGAAAATCGTAGCAGCTTTTAAAATATTAAATTTTCCAGACATATTCCAATATTTTAAACCAATGTTTCCAGTTGCTACACCAATCACATGAATAGTATGGTGTTGAGCAAATAAAGTTGCTAAATGACCACCTAAACTATGCCCAAATAAAACAGGGGTTTTTTTAGATAAATCTTTTGCGATTTTTACCAACTGGGGGATAAAGTAAGCCAATAAATCGGCATAACCAAAATCAAAATCTGAGGACACTTGAGGAGTATTTCGACCACAACCAGGATAATCAGCAGCAATGACATTAAAGCCTTGTTGTATCAAGCTCTGAATAAGTTTTTCATATTTTTGAATGGGAACACCTAAAGCAGGCAGCATGATAATGCTATTTTTATGCTCAGAAATTTGGTAAACATCAACTAAAATAGGATGACTATGAGGAAATTGAATATAATGTTGTAAAAGATTTTGCTGAATCATGGTAAGTCCTCATTGTTATTTATTATTCAAATGAATCATCAACTTTAAACCTAGAGGACTTAGGAAAGCAGTCCTTCCATATGGATGACGTTTAATTTCTTGTTGAATTAACTCTTTAAAACTGACTTTAAAATTATCTTTAGGATAATGATTTAACACATCAAGATAAAATTTTTCAGAAATCAAATTTTGCTGAGTACCTACAACATCATAAGCTGTAGCTTGTTGTAATAATAAAATTTCTTTGGAAATATTATGATCATTTTCATTTAAATACCCATTCATATGCAGACAAATTGCATCAGCTATTCTCTGAGTTTTGTCTTGAGGAAAATCATGTTGCTGACATAATTGTTCGGCACGTAAGGCACTTTCAAAGGTAAAGCATTGGCAATAAGAGAATTCGGCTTGTGATTTTGCTAAACCAACATCATGCATTAAGCTCGAAACAAGAAAAACTTCTTCATCAAATTGCCATTTTTTATATTTTGCAATGGCAACTCCCCAAAAATAACAACGCCAAGAATGTTGGAAAATTATTTTAGACTCGGTTGTTTCTAATTCAAATAAAGCATCTTTGATCAGAGCTGTATCTGGAATTTGAATATTTTTTAGTACTAAGTCTGAATCTTGTGCATAAGTTCCCATTTTTGCATGAATAAAATTTAAACTGGCAGGGAGCATTACTTTTTGAATGAGCTGTAATTTTTCTAAAAAGCTCAATTTACCTTGAGTAAGGTTCATCCACTCTCGATCACCTAGCATAACTCACCAAAAAATCAATTAGAGTAATTACTCTAAAATATAGATGGGATATTTTAAAAATACAAGAGCTTTAATTTTTTAATGAAAATTGCGAGGGTTTTTTGCTGAATTAGAGAAAGGGGGGATCAAAATAAAAGTTTTAATTAGAATGATAAATCAAGTGAATATTATAAAATTTTAATAACATGACCAACGTTTAATCTCCTTCGCCATTTGATTTTAAAATATGAAAATCGTCAATTTAACCCAAACGATGAGCTATTCCATTTAGAGCAGAATCCGTGTATGACTTGTTATATTGACCAAATGGCATGTGAGAAAAGTCGGTTGCATATATTATTTTGACAGAAGATATTCCCAAATAATATAGCCTAAGCCAAATCCTAAGAATGAATAAGCAGTGATGATAAAAAATACAAAACTTGCTTTATTGTTCTTTCTTAAAAAATTCATATCATTGACCTTTTAACAGATTATGTTCATTGTGAATGAAATAAAATAAAAGGAAAGATACAAATTTGATGAAAAAAAATATAACAGAGAAAATTCTCTGTATTAATTTTAAATGAAAAAATCAAAGTAATATCGCTTTTATTTGGTTTAAATTTGGATTTAATCTATTGATTTTTTTGTTAAAAGTTAAATTTTAAAATCTTGTGATAGATTTTGTAATTTTCAATATTTTTGAAAATTAACAGTGATACTCTAAATCTCACAATAATGGTTTGATTAAAAAATAGTTTTAATATTATATAAAATAATATATTATAAAAAAGTATAATGTATTAAGTGACCAATTTTGAGTAATCAATCATGCATGAATATGTAAGCGCGTTTCTTGGTGGAACGCTATTGGGTGTTGCAGTTGTTGGATATCTCTATATCAATGGCAGAATTGCGGGGATCAGTGGTCTGATTGGGCAACTTTTTAATGGAACAGGACTTTTTCAGCGACCTGCAACTTGGTTCTTATTGGGCTTATTTGTTACTCCATTTATTTATGGTCTATTTATTACACCTAAAATTGAAATCTCGGCTTCACCTATCACTATGATTATTGCAGGAATTTTGGTTGGATTTGGTACACGCTTAGGTTCTGGTTGTACCAGTGGGCATGGAATTTGTGGAATGAGCCGTTTGTCTAAGCGTTCTATCGTAGCAACAAGTTTATTTATGTTTTCAGGTTTTGTGACGGTTTATATCATGCGTCATTTACTGGGGAATTAATGATGAAAAATGTCTTTGCTTTTATTTTTGGTGGCTTATTTTCTATTGGTTTGATGTTCTCAGGTATGGCAAACCCTGAAAATGTTCTTAGTTTTCTTGATATTTTTGGAGAATGGAATGCCAGTTTAATGTTTGTAATGTTAGGCGCAATTTTTGTTGCATTTATTCCATTTCAAAAGGCAATTCGTCGTCCTGTGACATTATTTAATGAGAAAATAGAATTACCAACATCAAATAAAATTGATCCACGTTTATGTATAGGTGCTTTAATTTTTGGTATGGGTTGGGGGATTGCAGGGATATGTCCAGCACCTGCTTTTACTTTAATTGGGCTAGGTTACTATCAAGCGATCTACTTTATCGTTGCGATGTTGTTAGGTGTGTGGTTACATCGAAAATTCTTAGGAGCAAAATAATATGTCAAAATTAATAGTGCAAGATTTTTTTGATGAAAAAACCAATACTTTCAGTTATGTAGTTGCAGATCCTCACTCTTTACAATGTGCAATTATTGATAGTGTTCTGAATTATGATGCAGCATCGGCAACGACTCAAACCACACAAGCAGATTTAATGATTGAATATATTCAAAATCATCAATTTACTGTGCAATGGATTTTAGAAACACATGTTCATGCAGACCATTTAACAGCTTCTCAGTATTTAAAACAAAAACTGGGTGGTCAGGTTGCAATGAGTAAGAAAATTAGTGAAGTACAACAAACATTTGCTGAAATTTATCATTTAGATCCACAACAAAAATCTTTTCATCTTGCCTTTGATTATTTATTTGAAGCAGGGGAAAGATTTAAAATTGGTCAAATCGAGGCTTATAGTATTGCGACACCGGGACATACACCAGCATGTCTAAGTTATGTCATACAAGACTGTGTTTTTGTGGGCGATACGCTATTTATGCATGATTATGGTACTGCACGCTGTGACTTTCCGAAAGGTAGTGCATCTCAATTATATGATTCAATTCAAAAAATATTTGAATTACCTGATGATTATCAAATATTTTTATGCCACGATTATTTGCCAAAAACACGTACAACATATCAATATAAAAGTACAGTTAAAGAGCAAAAATTAAAGAATATTCATGTGCATCAAGGTGTTGAAAAAGATCAGTTTGTACAGATGCGTGAACAACGTGATGCAACATTAGGCATGCCACAACTTATTTTACCTGCGATTCAAATTAATATGGTTGCAGGGCATTTTCCTGAGCCAGAAGCGAATGGAATACAGTATTTGAAAATACCCTTTAACTATTTCAAATCTTAGGCTGAGCCAAGATTTGTTTTAAATATTGATCAACAATATTAGGAGATTGAGTCGGCATTGACAGCTAAAATAACGCCAATAATGAATACAGAACAGTAAAGAAAAAACCAAAGCAGCATACGCTTAAAAGCCTTATCTGAAATCGAACTGTCCGCATATTTTGGTGCATTTTTAGCGTCTTGATCTTGGTTCATGATATTGATCTCACTTCAATTTCTTTTAATTAATTATGAGAAAAATGATGAGATATTTATAGATACAATGTGCTTAAAAAAAATTATAACAGCTAAAAGATGAAATCGTTATTCTAGACTGACCCATTTAAAATAGAATTTTGAGTTTACGGATACGTGGTTTAATGTGTTCCCAACTGGTTGAAATCCAACAAATGAATGAACCTAAAGTTACAAAAATGACGCCATGCCAAAATTCTAAAGATAATGTCGTTTTTAAAATAATCATAGAAAATACGGTAGAAAATATAGGGCTAAAATATGAAAGTGTTACTAATATTGTGATATTGCCCTTAATAATTCCAATATTCCAAGCGGCATAACCTAAGGCTGTCGCCAAAGAAACACCTGCTAAATAAGGTGCAACGTCCATATTTAATGGAGGTAATTCTTCGAGTGAATATTTAAATAATAATTTTGCCCATAATACAATTGAAATCATTAAGAAATAAAGTGCGATAGGGTTGTGACCTTGGCTATATTTTTTAGTCACTACACAATAAATTGCCCATAGCAGTGCACCCATAAATGCCAAAATATAACTTATAGGGTTAGACATAAAATGTGCGGAAATTTCTGTCCATGTTAAAGCACCATTGCCTGTTTGAATCAGGACAATACCGCTCATGCTAATGACTAAGCCAAGTACAACAAATATGCTGAATTTTAACTCTTTAAATAAAATTAACATGACCACAGTCAAACTTGGCCATAAATAATTAACCAAGCTAATTTCAATGGCTTGTTGTGCAGTTTTAGCAAGTGCAATTGCATAAGAAAAGCAAAGTTCATAGACTAAAAATAATAAAGATGCGCCAATTAAATATTTTTTAGGAATTTCACTGAGTTTGGGAATCTTGAAAATAGCTAATAAAATCAGTGTGCTAAAGCTATACATTAAGGTCACAGCATAATCTGCACCAAGCAAACTACTGAGATTTTTTAATAAGCCAACGAGAGTTGACCACAGTAAAATAGCGCTAAAACCAATCAGCGTCGCAAGATTTTTTGACATGACAGAGCTTCTGCTTCAACCCATGAAAAATGGGGCGATGGGAGAGAAAATTGACCCAAATATTATAACGCTTTTCTATAAAAATAAGATCAAAATTTAATTATTTTGTGAGCGTATATAATGTGTTTTGCTGTATATGATTTTTGATGACAATAAGGATTTTTTTGACTTCAGCATCAGTTAAATTAATGCCGAAATAAATTTTTTGCTGTTTAGTTTCAATTAATATTTGCCCATCTTCGAGTTTGGGTAAGTTTAAGTTAGCTGTAGGTTGTACCCAAAAATCATATTGGATATTTATAATTTCACTTATATCAATCATTTGCTTTTCCGTATAATTTTTTTGAAAAAATCTTAGCGGGTAAGTTTTTTCTAAAGTCATATGTGTTAAATCTAAACTCACTTTTTCTTTGCCATATAATAACCATAAGCATTCAGTCAGTGTTTTATACGTTAGCACACAAGCAAAACTATTCCATATTAATAGAATGAAAATACTATCTGTATCATTAACTAAAGAGGTAAATAATGAACTTATTCCTATAAATAAAAATACTAGACATGTAATAACAAATGGGATCATTAAATGTTTAAAAACGCTTTTTGTGATTTTTAAGTGAATACAAACTGTAGTCGCATTTTGTTTTATATCAATATCATTATATGTTTGATACATGAAATTCATTGACTAAGCTCTTTCTAAATGCAAATGATGAGATTCAAACCATTGATTAATATTTAAAATAATAGAATTAGCCTCATCTTCAGAGAGATTAATACCAAAGGAGTGTTTTAGGTTATATTTGGCTCTAAAGTGAATATTACCTTTACTTGGGCTTGGCAGATTTACGCCACGCCAAGGATTTTCCCAAGCTTGATAATGTAATTTTTTAAAGTCTATTAAGTTAATTTTATATTCTGAGATTTGATTAAATGGTAGATATTTTTTAAAAACTAAATAATCTGAATTAAAAATGAGTTCTTCATGTGTGTTTTTGAGCCAAGCAATAAAATAAAAGTTGAGTCCAATCATTAATGTTGAAACTAATAACCATAATATGAGTGGAATTTGTTCATTAAAATGATGAGGTTGTAATTGTGTAGAAGCAATCGCAACACTGATAAAAAACCAAAAAATCATAAATAAGCGTATAAATAAAATGGAAGATTTAAAGCGACTACCATTCATATAAATATTAATGCTCAACTGGGTATTCGATTTTTGTATGGAAACTTGGTTACTCATGAAAATTTAAATAGCTTAAGCTTATTAATATTAAAAAATTAATGTAAAAATTGATTGTATAAAACTAACATAATATATAAGTAAGATACAGATTTTATTTTAATAATAAAGTGTTTATAAAAAAACCAGTACTTAAAGTACTGGTTTAAAAAGAAATTTTAAAAATAAGTAATTATCTCAGTTTAGAAAGCCAATCTCCCAAACTTTGTACGAGTTGTACTAAAATTAATAATACAATCACAGTTAAAATAACCACGCTAGTATCAAAACGTTGATAACCATAAGAAATTGCCAAATCGCCAATACCACCTGCACCCACGGCACCTGCCATTGCTGTTGCACCAATTAAACTAATGGTTGCTGTTGTTAAATTTAAAATTAAAGAACTTCGTGCTTCAGGAATAATAAATTTAAAAATAATTTGCCAAGGAGAAGCGCCCATTGCTTGAGCAGATTCAACGATTCCTTCATTGACTTCTAAAAGTGAAGTTTCAATTAAACGACCGATATAAGGACCAACATAAATAGTCAGCGGCACGATTGCTGCCCAAGTACCGATCGATGTGCCGACGATCATTTTGGTCAGAGGAATAACAGCAATTAATAAAATAATAAAAGGCAGGGAGCGCAAAGCATTAACTATTGGATTAAGCACATGATAAATCACTTTATTGGGTAAAATTCCATTAGGACGTGTTAACAATAAAATGATCGCTTGAATGAAGCCCCAAATACCTCCAAATAGCATGGCAAAAAAGACCATATGCATAGTTTCTTGCATTGCTGTAACAAACTGGTCTATAGATAATGAGCTCTGCCAATAGGGAGCAGTGATTTCAGTTAACCATTGAACAATGAAATCTCTCATTCTGCTACTCCTGCTTGAGATACTTTAACACCTTGTAAAGCAAGGAATTGAACAGCTTGTTGAATGACAATTGGGTCACCCAATAACTGTACAAACATTTGCCCAATAACTGATCCATTAATTTCAGTCATATTGGCAAATAAAATATTAAGACTAATATCAAATTGTTGAATTAGTTTTTGAATCACGGTTTCTTGTGCAGAAGTGCCCAAAAATTGCAGATTATAAATACTGTTATGATTTTTATTTTCAAGATTATTCAAAATATTGACAGGTAATTGTTGCTGTAAAACAGTTTGAATAAAATTGCGAGTGGTTGGCTGTTTGGGACGGCTAAAAATATCAATTGTTGAGCCAGTTTCAATAACTTTACCATACTCCATGACGGCGACATAATCACAAATAGACTCGATAACATCCATTTCATGTGTCACCATAACTATGGTAATACCTTGTTCTTTATTAATTTTTTTCAATAAAGATAAAACAGATTTGGTTGTTTGTGGGTCTAAAGCTGAAGTTGCCTCATCACAAAGTAAAATTTTTGGATGATTGGCAAGCGCACGAGCAATACCGACACGCTGTTTTTGCCCACCTGAAAGTTCATCAGGAAAAGCATTACGTTTATGTTTTAAATCAATAAAATCGAGTAATTCATTGAGACGTTTTTCACGTTCATTTTTAGAAAAACCTAAAAGCTTCATAGGCATTTCAATATTGGCAGCAACCGTTTTAGTTTCAAGTAAATTAAAATGCTGGAAAATCATACCAATATTTGCACGTTCTTGACGCAAAGCACGTGCATCTAGGGCTGTATAGTCTTTTTGATTGATAATGACTTGACCTTGCGTTGGGCGCTCCAAAAGGTTAATCATACGAATTAAGGTACTTTTTCCTGCACCACTATAACCAATAATGCCAAAAATACTGCCATTAGGGATTTGTAAATTGATATCATCTAATGCACGTACAGTTTGACCTTTAAGTACATAGTGTTTAGAAATATTTTTAAATTCAATCATGTTGTCAAAAACTATACAAAAAATGAAAAACAGGCAAAATCATTTTGCCTGTTTTATGGAAAGCAGAATAGGGGTTATTTGTTTTCTGTAAGATAAGTTACAGGTTTATTTACATCAATTTTAGTACCACCAAAATGCTCTTGGACATATTTTCCTACTGCAGCAACATGGTAAAGTTCACCTACTTTTTTCAAGAGAGGATCATCTTTACGTGATTCTGCTACAGCAAGAATATTCACGTTCATTTTTGTGCTTTGATCAATCGGTTCATAATAAATTGAATCTTTTAATACATTCAATCCACCTTCCATTGCTAAAGTATTGCCTAAAATAATTGCATCAACTTCGTCTTTAGCACGCACTGCAGTTGCCATTTGGATCGGCTTAATGACAATTTTTTTACTATTTTCAACAATATCAGCAGGTGTACCTTTGACACTGTCAAAACCTGATTTTAATTTAACTAAACCTGCTGATTGTAATAATAATAAGGCACGAGATTCATTAGCCCCATCATTTGGAATTGCAATAGTTGCACCTTGAGCAAAGTCTTCAACTTTTTTTACTTTACTTGAGTAAATGCCCATAGGTTCTAAATATGTAGTTGAAATTGGTGCAATTTTATCTTTATTAGACTCATTAAATGCAACTAAATAAGCATAAGATTGAAAGGCATTGATATCAATTTCTTTATTGGCAACGGCTGTATTCATTGATACATAATCAGTGAAATTTTTAACCTCAAGTTTGATTCCTGCTTGTTTAGTTTCAGGCAATGTTGCGATATAACGCCAAATATCAGCATCTGAACCTGTGGATGCCATAACAACAGTTTGTTCTTTCCCTGAGTCGCTTGGAGCTGCTTCTGTTTTTGGTGCCTCTTGTTTACCACATGCTGCTAGAGAAAGGACAGATGCACTGAGTAAAATGCCAAACAATTTGTTCATGTTCAAATCCTGAGTAATAAAATGTATTTAAATCACTACACTTTTAAATTAAAATTTTCAAGTACCCAATACAGCTTAAAACAAATTTTCGTCTTCTCTAAGGTTTTGATATGACAAACAAAAAATTTTAAATTTGCAATTGGTTCTAGCAATTTACGATGTAAATTTAAGCTTTAATGACCTGAGCATAAAACATAAATTACATAATATTCACTAAATTTTTATTTATCATACCAATAAATTTAACTTATACATAGTCACTCACGATAAACAAAGTTCTTAGGAAAAATCCTTATAAAATAATCAATTGTCTAAAAAAACAAATAAAACAAAAACTTTAGTTGAATAGAGTAGAGGATTAGATTACTTTTTGTCCTTATTCTTTAATATAAGATATTATGAAAATTATATGATAAAAGTTCATAAGTGTTCTAAAAGCTATCTTTTTAAAAAGAGTAATATATGTTTGAAGTTTTTAGTAATAATGAAAAAATATAGAATATTTATATCGTGAATTTAATATGAAGAAATGGCAAGATTATTGCTGAATGAGAAAGTCACAACTCAACTTAAAATATCGCCATTCTTGTTTACATTTTTTTCTAAAGAGTTGGTAAATTTTTTCCATAAAGGATTCATTTTTCATCAGTGCAACGGGTAAATGATAGATATTGTCGAAATCTTGTTGTATGGCGAGTAGAGAAATGCGAGCATCTTCACGTAAAAACAAAGGTAAATCAGGATAAATTTCTAAATATTGCATTTTATACAAGACCCATTCTAAGTTTGCATAACTTGAATCAATCGTAAGCTGTTCTACAACGGATTTTGCGGAGTGATTCAGACAATAATTTTTAATCTCATGGTCTTGTTGCATTTTTTTAGGCAAATACTGCCAAATATCGGGATCCTTTTGAATAGCTTGAAAAATTTTAGCTTGGTTAGTGAGGCATTTTTTTGGCATAAATTCAATTATTCGAGGTAATTGAGTGTAGATATATTCACATATTTCTAAGTTTTTTTGATATTTTAAAGCTAAGTTTTTATAAATATTTGGATTTCCTTTTAAAGCAGCCCAAATGATTTCTTTATTATTCTGAAACTGATCTGGTAGAGCACTAAACATATCAGGACACTGTTTGACCGCAATGAAAGCCAACTTTTTATCCTGTTTATATTGTTCTTCTAAGTCGAGATAGACATTACCATCACTTTTTAAGGCTATTTCAAGCAATGTTCTTGTTTTAAATTGTGTGGAAATTTGAGTGAAAAGAGCACCTTTATTCTGTAAGGCAATTTTTAAATATTTGGGATAATGTTGGAGTTCAGGATGAAGAGTGCTAAGAATAGAAGGGCACTTATAAAGTGCAGTTCGGATAATAAGATCATTACACTGAAATTTTTGATCTAAAAAATAGAAATACTTAGGATTAATTTCAACTAATTTCCTTGCAATTTCATCGTTCATTTTTCCTTGATAGTTGCTTATAGAACTAATGCCTAATTTTGCAGCTTTATATAAGTTTTTAGTCGTATGAAATTTTTGTGGCGCATAGAAAATAAAATCCCCTTTTTCTTGTAACTTTTCAAGAAAGATCATCCTACGATTTGCACCAATATGCTTTGCTGGCATTTCAAGTTTTACATTGAAAGCTAGACGAATATATTTATTTTTACAGCGAAATTTCTTCGGTAAAAATTGAAAAATATCTGAATTTTTGGCTAAAACTTTTTTGATAAATTTGGGAGATTTCTGAAATTTTTGCGGTATCTTTGTAAAATTTTTAGCATTGAATAAAACATAAAGCTGACAAAATATTTCATTATTGAATAATTGTGTTTGCTCACTAAAATCTAAAGGAAATGTACCTAACATTGTTGCAAAAGCTACATAAGGGTTAGCCTGTTGTTTTGGATTAAGATGTTCATAATTATATGAATAATAAGTATTAAAAAAATATGCACTTGTATTGTTAAATGCAAATTGTGGTGAAAAAAAGTCAAGATTATGTCCCGAGTAAGCAATTGCAAGAGCAATGTCATGATCTAAGTATCTAAATTTTCTAGGAATGCTAAAAAAGCTCGTTTTGCCTAATAAACTATGACAAAAAGTATAACCTTTATATGCTTTTAAATATTGAGGCGTGGCATAAAGAGAAGCACAATTAAAAACAAAATTTTCATCTTGTTTAAGTTTTTCATCAACATAGACAAAAAAGTCACCTGTACTTTCTTGTGCGCATTGTTCAATAAAGGCTTTATTGTCTTTTAGATGTTTGGGGGCGTTAAGAAAGTGGTCAGGTTCATTGAGTAAACGAGAAAAATTAAATTGATGATCAAACATATAATGGTTGAAATTTATTATTAGTTCATCATTATGCCTGATTTAAATTTGTATCTAAAAAAACGATCATTAAAATAAAAACAAACTGTTTTACCTATGTTTAAAATTATCTTACTATAAGCTCAATGAATAAATTTACTCCCTTGGAGATTGTTAGCATGTTAGATACAAATACTTCTGCTCAATTAAAAACACTTTTAGAACGCCTTGAAAGCCCGATTGAAATTGTCGCTTCTTTAAATGATTCTGATAAATCTGACAAAATCAAAGAACTTGTGACTGAAGTTGCTGCTCTTTCAGATCAAGTAACTGCTCGTTTTGATGGTCAAAATGACCGTAAACCAAGCTTTGGGATCGCAAAAGTTGGTGAACAACCACGTGTATTCTTCGCTGGCTTACCAATGGGGCATGAATTCACTTCATTGATTCTTGCACTTTTACAAGTGTCTGGTTATGCACCTAAAGTTTCTGATGAAGTTTTGGCACAAATTAAAAGTTTAAATCTGACTGCAAACTTTGATGTATTTGTCTCTTTAAGCTGTCACAACTGTCCAGATGTGGTTCAGGCATTGAACCTGATTGCGATTAATAATCCTGGCACTACAGCCACCATGATTGACGGTGCATTCTTCCAGGATGAAGTTGAAGAGCGAAAAATTTTGGCTGTACCTATGGTATTTCAAAATGGTGAACATATCGGTCAGGGTCGTATGACGCTGGAAGAAATTGTGGCCAAACTGGATACGGGATCGGCAGCTAAAGATGCTGAAAAACTCAATGCCAAAGATGCTTTTGATGTATTGGTGATTGGTGGTGGTCCTGCCGGTGCAACTTCTGCGGTCTATGCTGCACGTAAAGGCATTCGTACTGGGATTGTTTCTGAACGCTTTGGTGGTCAGGTTATGGATACCATGGACATTGAAAACTTTATTTCAGTGCAAAAAACCCAGGGTCCCAAGTTCGGTGCAGATATGGAAGCGCATGTTCGTGAGTATGGCGTGGACATCATGAACTTACAAAAAGTTAAAAACATTGTAGGTGCTGATCAAACAAGCAATGGTTTGGTTGAAATTGAACTTGAAAATGGTGCAAAACTTGAATCGAAAACCGTAATCCTGTCTACAGGTGCACGCTGGAGAGAAATGAATGTACCGGGTGAGAAAGAGTATAAAACACGCGGTGTTGCATACTGCCCGCACTGTGATGGTCCATTGTTCAAAGGTAAACGTGTTGCTGTGATTGGCGGAGGTAACTCAGGAATCGAAGCGGCGATTGATCTTGCAGGTATTGTAGAGCATGTAACCGTGGTTGAGTTTGATACCAAACTGCGTGCTGACCAAGTGTTACAGGACAAATTAAACAGCTTGCCAAATACCACAGTGATCATGAATGCGCTTTCAACTGAAGTGATCGGTGATGGTTCACAAGTCACAGCATTGAAATATAAAGATCGTGCGACGGATGAAGAGCACATTGTTGAACTTGCAGGAATCTTTGTACAAATTGGCTTATTGCCAAATACAGATTTCCTAAAAGAAACAGCAGTGGAACTCTCCAGCCGCAACGAAATTGTAGTCAATGACCGCAACGAAACCAATGTCAAAGGTGTATTTGCTGCGGGTGACTGTACCACTGTGCCATATAAGCAAATCATCATTGCTGCGGGTGAAGGTGCCAAAGCCTCGTTATCTGCCTTTGATTATATTATTCGTTCTGGGCAGTAATTGGAAAAGCAGCCAAAGTTAGTATTTATAGACTTTGGCTGATCAGACTTAGATTTCCTCTTGATAGGAATTGAGTACCTAACAGCTCAATTCCTTTTTTTATGTCGAATAAAATTTAGATTTTAAATAAATTGAAAGCCACATGTTCCCCAAATTTCCCCAATAACATGTGGCTTTCGTTTCCCCTACAATTTTTTTGTTTTTAACTTAATGAAATTGCTATTCACAATTTCTTTATTATTTGTGGTTGTTTTTTATTCTTTTATTTATTCCATAAATTAAGACCATGAAACTTTTCTAAGAGTTGTGCCTGTGTTTCACGATATTCTGGATGTGGTTTTATGCATTCAATGGGGCAAACTGCAATACATGTTTGATGCTCATAGAAACCGACGCATTCTGTACAACGCTCAACATCAATTTCATAAATTTTTTCACCTTCAAAAATCGCTTGATTAGGACATTCTGGTACACACATGTCACAATTGGTACATTCATCAGTAATACATAAAGCCATAACTAACTCGCCTTATAAGCTAAAGAAGCAGCAGAAATATCAGTATTTGAATGAGGTAAATTGCGAATAAGTAAAGCAAAATTCATATCTACCTCCGCAGGTGTTGGAATATTCACAATATGCCCTGAACCTTTAGCAGCAGTAATTGCATTGCCTTTCTGGTCATACATCTCAGTGAGTTCAAAAGTGATATTGCCTGAGGTTGTCATCAACTCTAATGAGTCACCCACAACAAAACGATTTTTCACATCAATTTTCAAGTAATTTTCATGTCGTTCCAGTATTTCACCAACAAATTGTTGATGCTCAAAACATGATGAACCTGTTGCATAATTTTGATATTCAGAATGTATGTGACGACGTAAAAAGCCTTCGGTATAACCACGATTTGCTAAGCCTTCAAGTTGTGTCATCAATGCAGAATCAAAGGTTTTACCTACCATTGCATCATCAATTGCTTGACGATAAATTTGTGCAGTACGTGCGCAATAAAAATAAGACTTGGTACGACCTTCAATTTTTAAAGAATGGATTCCCATTTGAGTTAAATGCTCTACATGCTGTACAGCACGTAGGTCTTTGGAATTCATAAAGTATGTGCCATGTTCATCTTCTTCTGCGGCAAACATATCTTCATGATTTCGTTGTAATAAAACTGGTTCGCCAAATTTATTTTGATTTTGGGCGTGTTGCTCGTCGGCATCTTTATAGGTGCAGCAGCTTGATGTTGTCTCCAATTGTTGAACTGGAATAACATCCCCAAGTACATCTTCTGCTGCTTCGTGAACTTTATAATCCCAGCGACAAGCATTGGTGCAAGCGCCTTGATTGGCATCACGTTTATTCATATAGCCTGAAAGTAAGCAACGACCAGAATAAGCCATGCAAAGTGCACCATGTACGAAAACCTCAAGTTCCATATCAGGGACATTTTGCTTAATTTCTTTAATTTCTTCGAGTGATAATTCACGTGATAAAATCACACGAGTTAAGCCCATTTTTTTCCAAAACTGAACTGTTGCCCAATTTACAGCATTGGCTTGAACTGATAAATGAATAGGCATATCAGGAAAATGCTCACGGACTAGCATAATTAATCCTGCATCTGACATAATCAAAGCATCAGGTTGCATCGTAATAATGGGTGTTAAATCTCGAATAAAATTTTTAAGTTTAGCGTTATGTGGCTGAATATTCACAACAACATAAAATTTTTTAGCTAAAGCATGGGCTTCTTCAATGCCTGTTTTTAAATGCTCATGAGTAAATTCATTATTACGAACACGCAAGCTATAACGCGGTTGACCTGCATAAACTGCATCTGCACCATAAGCGAAGGCATAACGCATATTTTTTAGCGAGCCTGCTGGAGAGAGAAGTTCTGTTACGTAAGAAATGGTCATGAAATAAAAGGCATAAAAAAATTATGGGTTTTATTGTAGACAGATAAAAAAATGATTCAACCTAGTAAATTAGTAGGAATTTCAATAATTTTCAGCCTCAAGCTGTTTTAAAATTTCACAATGATGAATACTTTGTGAATTAGGGCAAGATGCTCTTAGTTGAATCAGTTGTGATTGAAATTTTATTAATTCATCAATTTTATCAGTAACTTGTTGAATATGATCTTCAATCATAACATTGACTTTTTCACAGCTTTGATTTGGATTTTGTTCAAGTTCGATTAAGGTTTGGATTTCTGATAATGAAATATCAAGTGCTCGACAACGTTTAATAAAGATTAATCGTTTGATGCTATTTTCATCATAATAGCGATAATTATTCGCTGCACGAAAGCTGGGTTGAAGCAATTTTCTCTTTTCATAAAAGCGGATGGTATCGGAACTTAAGCCAGTTTTTAGGGCTAAATCTTTAATTAAATAATGTGTCTTCATTGTGCTTGACCTTGGAGTTACTTCATAGTTTTGAATAAGAATAATACATCATGAGGACTTTGAAAATGGCATGTACTTGTAGTCATGAACCTGCACCTAAACAACCCAATAGCAAGTTTCGTACAGCACTTTGGATTGCGTTGGTGATTAATCTTGCTATGTTTTTTGTCGAGTTAATTGGTGGTGCATATGCACATTCTTCTGCGTTATGGGCAGACTCACTCGATTTTTTTGGTGATGCCGTAAATTATGCCATTTCTTTGGCTGTTTTAGGTGCAAGTTTATATTGGCGTGCTACTGTTGCATTGGCTAAAGGTATTGTGATGGCAACTTTTGGTTTAGTGGTAATTGTTAAAGTCATTTACGCTTATATACAAGGCATTCCACCTGAAGCATTAACAATGGGTGCAATAGGTATATTAGCGCTGATTGCAAATGTGGTTTCTGCGGTTGTGTTATATGCATTTCGTGATGGTGACTCAAATATGCGTTCAGTCTGGTTGTGTAGTCGTAATGATGCCATTGGAAATGTTGCGGTAATTATGGCGGCAATAGGTGTTTTTGGCACAGGAAGTATGTTTCCTGACATTATTGTTGCAGTAATTATGGCTGTTTTAGGTTTGACAGGAGGTTATCAAGTGATTAAAAAAGCACAAGAAGAACGAAAAGCAGAAGTTCATTTGAGCCATTAAAAAACAATTTTTCAAAAGACCACCGATTTGTGGTCTTTTTTATTACTTGATTCAGTAAGATTGATTTATAGCCTAAAAAGACAAATTTGTGATTTGAACAATAAAAATTATTTAAAAAAGAATAGAGTTCATTGCATTATTGAATGTATATTAAGAAAAATGATATTTAATAAAAAATGAAAAAATCAGGACATTTCTCTATTTTAATTTTTGATATTTAGGCTAAGATGCTTTTAATTACAAATTTTAAAATTGATAAAAAAAGGACAGAATGATGAGAAGATTACCTGTTTATTTATTGCTAGATACCTCAGGATCTATGTTAGGTGAGCCGATAGAAGCCGTAAAAAATGGGGTCGAAATGTTGGTTTCATCTTTAAGACAAGACCCTTATGCTTTAGAAACTGCATATCTTTCGATTATTAGTTTTGATACCAAAGCAAAGCAGTTAATGCCATTGACTGAATTAGCCATGTTTAATACACCTAACTTACAAGCAACAGGTACAACTCAACTGGGTGAAGCACTGTCTTTGTTGGCAGATCAAATAGAACGAGAAGTCCAAAAAACCACGCCAGATACACGAGGAGACTGGAAACCATTGGTTTTTATTATGACAGATGGTGCGCCCACAGATGACTGGAAAAAAGGTTTTGAAAAATTAAAAAAAGTTAAAACAGGTATGGTGATTGCATGTGCAGCAGGACACAATGCTGAAACTGCAATTTTAAAGCAAATTACAGAAGTTGTTGTGGAGTTAGCTACAGCAGACTCAAATACCATCAAAGCATTTTTTAAATGGGTATCTGCAAGTATTTCAACAGGCAGTCAGAAAGTAGATGCAGGTCAAAAAGAAGTGACAGGTTTAAGTGATTTACCACCACCGCCACCAGAAGTGAATGTTGTACTGTAGTTTTGAGTCTTTATAAGCTTGGACAATGAAATTCTAGGTTTCAATTGCCCTCAAATTTTTAACGAAAAACAAAAAGGAAAATAACGTGGGAATTACACTCGCAAAAGGACAAGGTCTTTCATTAGAAAAAGCAGACAATAACTTGTCATTGGTAACCATTGGATTAGGTTGGGATATTGCTGAGCAGAAAAAAGGCTTTTTAGGTGGGCTATTTGGTGGGCAAACTGCTGAATACGACTTAGATGTCATCGCTTTTTTATGTGATAACAATGGCAAGGTTCAAAATTTGGGGCGAGATGCTTCAGGGCATCCGACATTAAATAATAGTGATGTAATTTTTTTCAATAATTTAAAACATCCATCAGGTCATATTTGGTTAACAGGAGATAACCGAACAGGTGCGGGTGATGGTGATGATGAACAAATTATTGTGAAATTAAATTCATTATCAACTGCTTATCATAAAATTGTTTTTATTGTGCAAATTTATGAAGGAAATAAAAATAAACAACATTTTGGTCAGGTACAAAATGCTTTCATTCGTGCTGTTGATGCGTCGGGTAAAGAAATGGTACGTTTTAACTTATCAGGGCAAGGGCAGTATGAACAACAACGATCATTACTTTTTGCTGAATTAGTACGTGAAAATTCAGGTTGGAAATTTAATGCGATAGGTTCATCTTCACCTTCAGATAATTTTGTTGAATGGCTAAAAGATTACGTTTAAAACTAGACCTAAATAGTTAAATAGATAGAGAATAATATGCGTCGACTCCCTGTTTATATTTTATTGGATACTTCTGGCTCTATGCGAGGAGAGCCCATTCACTCTGTAAATGTTGGTTTACAGTCGATGCTGAGTGCATTAAGGCAAGACCCTTATGCACTTGAAAGTGTATATCTCAGTGTGATTACTTTTGATATGCAAGCAAAGATTTATTTACCTTTGACACCTTTAGATCAAGTGCAATTGCCTGATATTGAAGTTCCAAGTGTTGGTGCAACATTTATGGGTGCCGCACTTGAATTATTGGCTGAAGATGTGCAAAAAAATATTAAAAAAAGTACAGAAGATCAAAAAGGAGACTGGCGACCTTTACTTTTTTTAATGACTGATGGCTCACCTTCAGATGTTTATGCGTATCAGCAAATCATCCCAACGATCCAACAACTTAATTTTGCTACAATTGTTGCATGTGCCGCAGGACCTAAAGCAAAAACTGAAGCTTTACAGCAACTGACTTCACAAGTGGTTGTGTTGGATTCGATGGACTCAAGTTCTTTTGCGAGTTTTTTCAAATGGGTATCAGCGAGCGTTGTTGCGGGAAGTAGTAGTGCTGGTGTTGTTGATAATATTGAATTGCCACCACCACCTTCTGAGATCCAATTGGTGTTGTAATAGACGTGACTGAACAGGTTTTTACTGATTGTATATCTGTAATGTCATGATTTTCTGATTTTAAATTTACACTCAAATACAGATTTTATAATAGGCAACGAATAACAATAAAAGGATGATTTTATGCGTCGACTACCGGTATTTTTTATGATTGATTGTTCAGAGTCTATGGCTGGACAACCCTTAAAAGCAGTACAAGAGGGAGTAGATTTTATTATGAGTAGTCTACGCACCGACCCTTATGCTTTAGAAACTGTATATATTTCTGTCATTGCTTATGCTGGTATTGTACGAACTTTAGTCCCATTAACAGAGTTATTTGCTTATCAAAAATGTGAATTACCCTTAGGTGGCGGAACACATTTAGGTAAAGCCTTACAGCATTTAGGCAGAGAAATTGATCGCTCAGTGATTAAAACCACAGCAGATGTCAAAGGAGACTGGAAACCCGTCGTTTACTTATTTACCGATGGTCGCCCTACGGACGAGTACCAAAGTGCGATACAAGAATGGAAAGCTCAATATGGTCATCGAGTGACGATGATTGTCATTGGATTGGGTCAAGATGTTGATTTTTCAATTTTAAAAGAATTAACAGAGCATTGTATTTCAGTCGATCAAATTGATCATGAATATGTCAAAGGTTTATGTAAATGGATTAGTGCATCAGTCGTATCACAAAGTGTGAGTGTAGCAAAATTTCA
Organism: Acinetobacter sp. R933-2; assembly: GCF_030325485.1. Taxonomy (NCBI): domain Bacteria; kingdom Pseudomonadati; phylum Pseudomonadota; class Gammaproteobacteria; order Moraxellales; family Moraxellaceae; genus Acinetobacter; species Acinetobacter sp. R933-2. The sequence continues at coordinate 169,668 of NZ_JACAIJ010000005.1, read as the reverse complement.
AAATGCCGAAGAGTTGCTTCCACTTGATCAGCGTTATATGAATTTAGCCAAATCAAAATTAACATTTAGAAAAAGTCATGCTGATGATCGAGTAGTTACATTTGTTGGGCGTTGTCAAAAATTACATCATCCTTATCTTTTAAAATATAGCCGAAATTTACAATATGGTGGTTTATCTGATTTAAATATTAATCTTTATAATTTTAAGTTAGAAGCCTGTGAAGCCATTAGTGAAGAGTATTTTAGTTGGACAGATCATAGTGCAGAAAAACCACAAATTAATACTTCAAAATTAGAAGGTTGGTCGCAATGCCCACACTGTTATGCCGATACCGCTTTTGCGATGTGTGGTTGTGGTAATTTGATGTGTTATGACGGCTATAGCGAGTATGTAACTTGTCCGTGGTGTCATCGTCAAATTAGCTTTTCCACAGAGGGCGGCGATTTTGATTTAACACGTGGGCAAGGTTAGAGCATCTTAAAATGGGTCATTTTAGAGGGATATTATGCAAGAGTTAGCGTGTAAAATAAAAAAAATTTTAGCAGTCAATGATCTTGGTTTGGATGAACAATTTATTGATTTCTTTAAAACAGAGCAGCAGTTACAACAATTATCTAGATTGATCTCTGAATTAAAAAAACAAAGCTCAATACAACCTGTACTCAATACAATTTCAGAACCTCATCAAGTTGAAAATAAAACTGAAATCGCATCGCAAGATGTCATGATAGACAAAGCCTTAGATTTAAATATTGAAAATGCGGTCGTTGTGGTTGAACCTGAACCAACTAAAAACAACTTAGATGTAGAAGATAAAGAACAAGATCATTTAGAACAAAATACAGCGCTTGTATTTGACGCTCAGCTTGACCAGAAAATTGATTTAGAACTGACCCAAGAACATCTTATTGCAGAGGCAGAGCAAAATGAGCAAGATCAATTGAAATTAAGTGAGATTTTAATTGATCCAGAGCAAGCCCGTACTGTACCTGAACAACAAGCACAAATTGAAAAAAATAGAGCAGAGATTACAGATGTGTTTAAATCAAAAATGATCAATGAGTTAAAATTCCAAGTAGATAATGCACGTGCAGGGCAAGAATATTGTTCAAAAATTCAAGTGATATCTACATTAGTACCAGAAAATATTGAATTTATTACTGAAAGTTTTAAATTTCCCAATGAGCAATTTCAGTTTGATGAACCATCACAAAGTATTCAAGGTCAACCCACTGAAGCTGACGAGTTTAATTTTTCATTTCAATATCGTGTGAATCATGAAATATATACAGGACAATGCCGTATCAATGTAATCCCAGACCCTCGTAGTTTATGGAAAGTGATAGAGCCTAAAGAAGGTCAAGCTTTTATTAAACCTCATACGGATCAATTGTGCATTGATACAGAAAATTATCAATTAATTGCAGCAAGTCGTCGTGGACGTTCACATGAACATGCGGGCAGTTTTAGAGATGATGATTTTTGTATTGCACATATTGCAAAAAGCTCTTGGTCTATTTTAGCCGTTGCAGATGGAGCAGGAAGTGCTGAATATTCTCGTGAAGGTTCTCGTGTTGCTGTAGAGATTGTACAAAAAGAATTTCAACGATATTTTAATGAATATACGATTGATGCTTTGGATGCTGATATTAAGTTATGGCAAGTAGATCAGCCGCAAGAAGCTGAAACACAACGTATTGCAAATAAATTAAACCAACAATTTTATAATGTATATTATGAAATTTATCGTTCTATTTTGACGCAACTCGATCAACTTGCACAAGAAATGAATGTTGCAGCGAAAGCATTTTCGACCACACTTTTGGTTGCGGTGATTTATCAACATCCTGAAAAAAATCTAATCAGTACTTTTTCAGTTGGAGACGGCGCTATTGCTGTTCTTAGTGACGATATGGTACGTATGATGAATGTTGCTGATGGTGGTGAATATGCAGGGCAGACTAAGTTTTTAGATCGTAGTATTCATCATGAGTTAGGTAGTCGTATCAAAATTGGCTGTTTTAAAGATTTAAATGCCGTATTGCTAATGACCGATGGTATTTCAGATCCAGTTTTTGAAACAGATGCGGGTTTGGCAAATCAGCAAAAATGGCTAGATTTATATGCAGAATTACAACCTATTTTTGCTCAAACTCAACCTGAGCAAGCGCTTTTAGAATGGATGCATTTCTTTAAAACAGGGCATCATGATGATCGTACTTTAGCGGCATTATGGAAGAAATCTTCTGAAAAATAGTACGGATTGTGGAAAATAATCTAGTTTTGAACTAAAAATATTTAAAAATCAGGTAGTCAAGCAATGTCGGCAAAAATCGTAAAATGTACTACAGTTGATGGACGTCCAATCGAATTTGTAGATGAGGTGATTGGATCAGGTGCCATGAAAGATGTCTATTTTTCACCTGATCGTAGTTATGTTGTATGTTTTTTTAGTAAAGAAAAAAATAAATTTTATGAGTCTAAAGCTGCATTTGAACAGCAAAAAGACCGCTTAAAAGAAATTGTGGGTAATAAATGGCAAGGTATTTTTAATGGTGTAGGCGGCGATTATTGGAAAAATATTTTTTGTTGGCCAGATGGTTTGATTGAGCATAATAATCTACTTGGAATTACGGCGCCAACGTATAAAAAACAGTTTTTCTTTGATTATGGCTCAAAAAATAATGATTTTTTAAATATTAAAGGGAAAGAAAAAGAAGGAAAGTGGTTTGCAAGTGCGAATAATCAAAACCGTTTCTTGGATGATCGAGAAAAAGGAACTTGGTTAAATTATTTAAAAATCAGTATATTGATATCACGTGCAGTACGTCGCATGCACGCTGCAGGTTTGGCACATTCAGACTTATCCTATAAAAATGTGTTGATAGATCCTGTGACAGGGAGTGCCTGCGTAATAGATGTTGATGGTTTGGTTGTACCAGGGAAATTTCCACCTGATGTTGTAGGAACGCCAGACTTTATTGCGCCTGAAGTGGTGATGACAAGCCATTTATCTAAACACGATCCTCAGCGTATTTTACCCAGTATTGCCACAGATAAGCATGCACTTGCAGTATTGATTTATATGTATTTATTGTATAGACATCCTTTGCGTGGTGGTAAAATTCATGATGTAGATGATCCACAAAAAGATGAAAATCTAGCGATGGGAGAGCGTGCTTTATTTGTTGAGCATCCAACAGATCAAAGTAATCGAGTAAAAGCGAATCAACTCAAACCTTCACAGTTACCTTGGGCTGATCCCGCACAAATTCCCTATACTGTGACAGGACCTTATTTAACTGAGTTATTTAATCGAAGTTTTATTGATGGTCTACATGATCCTAGCAAGCGCCCTTCAGCAAATGAATGGGAAACAGCTTTAGTGAAAACAGTAGACTTGGTACAACCTTGTTTAAATTCAGCATGTAGTCATAAGTGGTATGTATTTGATAATACGACAAAACCGAGTTGTCCATTTTGTAAAACAGTATTTACAGGAAAACTCCCTATTCTAAATTTATATTCAGCGCGACAAGGTTCGAGTTATCGTCCTGATAATCATCGTTTAATGGTATGGACAGGGCAGTCTTTGTTTGCTTGGCATGCCAATAGTATGATTGCACCAAATGAGCGTTTAACGACTGAACAAACAAAACGTAAAGGGTATTTTGTATTGCATCAAGATCGTTGGTGGTTGGTTAATGAAGACTTACCTGACTTGACTGATGTCCGCAGCAAGACTTCTATTCCAATTGGTGGAAAAGTAGAACTTACAGATGGTGCACAAATTTTATTATCTAAACAGGATGGTGGGCGTTTGGTGGTGGTGCAAATGGTTGAGGCTTAGCGCTTATTGTTCAATATAGATTTAAAAAAAATGGCGAAAATTTTCGCCATTTTTAGCTATTTAAGTTTTAAGCATTTAATTTAAACACATCATTTTGATGTGCTAGGTTGGATTTATCTAAACCAAAAGTTTTATAGCGTAATAAGACCATTTCTGCCCAATTACGATGTGTTGCAGGCTCAAGCATTGATCCCTGACTTTTAAATACACTTTTAGCATCAATTGCTAGGACTTGTTGCGCTTCTTGAAATTCGTCTACAGAAACCTGAAACGCTTTGTGAATGAAATCAATTTGAGAGGGATGAATTGCTGTTTTGGTATAAATACCGTTATTCATATCTTGTTCGAGTTCACTTAAAAGAATCTGAGTATTTTCAATGTGTTCACATACAGGTGAACTTAACTGAAAACCTGCAGGAATAAATAAACCTGCTAATTGTGAAATTAGCATACCTACAGGTGTTTGATAAATCGTTGTATTTTTAGGTCGACGTAAATGTAAGCAAGACAGTAGGTCATTGCCACCAATTCTTAAACATAAGGTTTTATGAAAGTCATATTTTAAAGCTTGTTGTAACTCAACATTATGCCCCATATCAAATATTTCTTTGGTTTCAAATGTTGGCATAAGATGAATGTGTGAGGGTAAAACGTCCATCCATTGCATTAAATTATGTAAGGTAAACTTAGGTAAAATCATTCCACTGATTGTGTGATTAAAATCCCAGTCAACAATATATTTTGCCATTTCAATATGACGTGGTCGGATAAAAACAGCAGGTGCTTTGAAGTCTGGATGTTCAGAACGGCGTTGTAATAACGCTTTTAAATTGACCATAGCCGTTTGTACATCTTTTTCTAACACAGCATCTTCTAAACAGACTGCAATAGATTTTAAATTTGGAAATTTTATACCTTGGGTGACTTCCCATAAATTTTCATGAGTTGCGGGAATATACATGGTCGCGCCAAGTTCTATAGCATGTTGTAATTGTTTCATGATTTTATTTTCCAACTTTTTTTATTAAGGTCACCGCATGATATGGACCTAAACGAGAACCTAAAATATCGATAGGAACATTTTGTTGTTGTGCAAAATGCAGCAATAATTGAACATGTGGATTGTTTTCATCGCGAATTAAAATTTTTTCAGGAACGCGGCGTAAAACAGCACGTGTGGCTTCAGCAATACTTGGTTTAATATGGTTAATATTTTCAATTTCATATTGTTTAGCAATCCAATCAACTGTACTTAAACAAAGTTGTTGTTGCTGTAGACGAATGTCATTGTTCCATTCAATGCTAGATTGAAGATGTTGTGTATCAATAATTTTTAAAATATCTTGAATAAATTTTACAGATAAATCATGATCTTGTAGGTGGTTGTAAATGACACAATCATGCCATTTTTCAGGATTAAAACAATCCTGTTCAGCTTCGGTTTGTAAAATCTCCTCCCTTAAAATGCTACGAGATGTTAAACCTGAAATCACTGAACCTAAAATACCAAAAGGAATGAGCCAGTCATCACAACTAGCACTTAACCATGAATATCCCCCTAAATCGGATAAGGTAACAAGGCGAGGAATAGTCCAACCTTCATCAAACAATGCAGGATAATCTTGTAAACTTTTTGTTAATTCACGGCAAATAGCCCCTTTACCTGTCCAACCATCAACAAAAACAATATTTTCAGCACCATGTTGTTGGATAATGGCATTTAAAGCAGCAAAATCTATACCACGATCTCGAATAATACTAATACCATAATGAAAACATTGTTGTTGTTTCGCAATGCAATGTTTTAACAAGACACCTAAAGGAATACCCGCACGGACTAAGCTGACTAAAATAATCGGTTGCTTTGGAAAATGAGTCATCAAAGCTAGACCAAGTTGCTGTACTTCTTGTGCCAAACGTTCCGCGCCATGTACAAATGCATGCTGAAAATGTTTTAAATGTTCAGCCGTTGGCGCTTTTTCTTCACTAATCATTTCTGAGTAGTGTTTTTTACCCGATTGAATCAGTCGTTCTTTTTCTGCGACAGGGGTGGTTTTGATCTGAGTAATATTGAGTAAAAATGTAATATCTTCTGGGCGATAAGAACCATGAAAACCTAAATTAGCTAAGATTGGGTTGATATCATTTAAATTAGACATGTCCTAAGAATCCTTTCTGTCGGTGATCATTGATGAGGTTTTGTGCTAAAAATTGGTCGAGTTGACTATTTTTTGGCATGCCAAACCAATCACAGCAGCTTAAAAAACCTGCATCTGAGAGACTATCTCCCCAACCTAAAATAGCACGTTCGCCTTTTGGATCATGTTTTTCAATAAAAAATTCAACTGCTTTTTGTTTCGAAACAAATTTTGGAATAACCGCTAAATTATTGCCATTGATATGAATATAACAATGCTCAATCACTTCGGCTGGTAAATGCTCAACCAATTGATCTAAGAACAAACCATTCTCTGGCTGATTTTGTTTAGCGACTGAATATATTTTTAGCCCATTTTCTTCGACTGTCCAAGTGCGGATTGAACCTAAATCTTGTGCAGTTTTGAGTAAAATATCAGGTAATTCATGTAATAATTCATTGAATTGTGCAACAGCTTGTTGTTGAATATTAAACCAATCTTGGTCAATATTTTGTTGATGGTCAATAATTGTGCCACCATGTGAGCATACCGCACCATATTGAAATGGTAAATGTACACGTTTTAAGGCTTCTACAGAACGGGCGGTGACAGGAACAACATCAGCAGATGCAAATAGCCAATTCACAAAAATCTGTTGCTTAGGTTTCATATACGATAAAGGCTGTCCACTAATATCAGTCGTTGCAATTTTATGCAAATCTGTGGGTGTCGATTTACGATTGGTTTGAAATAAAGTATCGTCTAAATCAACAAAAATTAATGGCTTATGGTTCATAGCTAATCACTTCTAAATTTTCAATTTGTGCAAAAAGTGCAGGATCTACACTATTTTTTTCTGTTTCAACGACCAATAAAACGCGGTCAAATTTTTGATGTTTCACGTTATAAGCGTAATTATTAATATTCAGCCCATAGTTGTCAGTAAATGAACAAATGCTTTGGATGGCATGTCCTTGCATAATAGGAGAGCGTGTTGTGGAGCTATAATAAACTTCAGCACCTTGTTGCTCTAATTGTTCTGCAAGTAAAAAGGGAATCCAACTAAACTCACCTGAGCCTAAAACTAGAATTTTTTCATGAGGATGTTTAAGTTTGACGTTAGACCATGCTGTACAGTCTAAAAAGCTAGGTTCACGCCCCCAGTTATGTGGAGCAATAATTTTCTGTGCTTCCTGATTGGTTTTATTTACATCAGGCATATGAATCTCAATGGCTTTATCATTATCTTGCCATTGCCAATGCCCATGTAACAAAGACACTACTTCAATTGGAACACCAACATCTAAGTCATCTAAATGTTGTTCTGCCCAATTCACTAAAGTCACTAAAATAATACGTTCAACTTGTGCTAAACCTGCTTTTTGTAAACTTAAAATGAGATTTTTAAAAGTTTTGCCAGTTGAAATCTCATCATCAACTAAAATGAGCGTTTTAGAATCAATAATATGCTGATGTTTTTTAGGATCATGACTGCTTAAGATAAATTGATCTTGTGCATGACTGTGTTCTTCTAAAAATAATCCTAAAGTGGGTAGAGCATCAACAGGATGACGTGTTGTAGTTAAAAATAAAGCATTCTCAGCAAAATCTTGTTTTAACTCACGATAAACGCCTGCACCTAGACCTACCGCCGTTTCAGCCATCCCAATCACTGAAATCGGATAAGGAAGGTCTTTAGGAATTAAAGCAGATAAATCAGCATAACTCCGTTGCATTGTTGAAGGGGCAACAGGAATATGTTTACCTAAGACTTTGGAAACAAACAAAAATGCGCGTTTAGGATTAATTCTTTCTGCAAAATCTAATAAATGATCTAAATCCCAATCAGGATGATGTTGACGAACTGAAACACGAATACAACCACGACTTAATTCAATTTCTTTCATTAATTAATCTTAATCCATTTTAAAGCTTTGTACTAAAGGCAATACTTTGACAGGTGAAAGCGGTGCCTCACGAGCTAAATCCAAGCCTAATTTTTGTGCAAAAAGTTCTGCAACTAAATTCACCCCAGTATGCTGGGTATATGCAAATCCGCCCGCAGGACGTGCATTAATTTCTAAAATATGCCATTTTTGATGTTGGTCTTGTTTAAACTGAATATTAATTAAACCGTCGCAATTAAAATGTTGAACGAGTTGTGTGCAAATTTCATGACAAGGGTGATCTAAAAAACACACTTGATGAAATTGATGTTTAATACGTGTGACTTGTGCCAAAACTTTACCATGATCACAAGCAATATCAACAGAACACTCTTCACCATTCAAATACGGCATAATCAAGTATTCAATACCTTGTTGAAGCTGTGCATACGCTTCGATAAATTGTTGTGTATTGGCAACAAAAGGTGATTTAAAGTGTTGAAAATAATCAATATCATTTTTTAAATTTACAAAGCCTGCACCATATACGCCATGTACAGGTTTGGCACAAATTTCACCAAACTGCGCTTGAGCAGTTTCAATGGCATTTTTTAAACTTGTCGTTGAATCTACTTTAAATGCAGGAATATAGGGTAAATTTAATGCTTTACATTTTTCTGTAAAAGCGTATTTATCATCCATAAGTTCAAGTTCAGCTAAGGACGATGCACCTGTAACCAATTGAATATTATGTTGTTTAAATTGTTCACGATAAGGTTCAATGTATTGGGCTCTTTTACCACAAAATAACAGATGAACTTTGTGAAAAATACATTGTTCTAACAACCATGCTGCTGACTCTTCAATAGGTGGTTGATGTATAAATAAATCTGCGATATTTAACAGCTCAGGGCGCTGCAAATTGTGTGAACAGATGATATGCAGTTGAGTGTTTAAAGTGGAATTTTTTAAAGCAGCAATAATATCTTTTTGACAGGAAAAACTTTCAGCAATCCAAACAGTAAAATAATTTTTCACAGTCAGTTTTATTCTCAAGTAAGTTAAATTTAAAAAAATTAAAGTTTAATAATAAATTTCTTGGATATTATTTTGTATATTTCTCGATATAAGAGAAAATAAAACAATTACAAAAAATTATCTCAGAAGCTAGGTAATCAATTATTAAAATCTTTTGCAATATATAATTAAAATAGAATCACTTGCAATCTTTTTTTAAATCTGCTTTGTTTATATTTTTGTTAAAAAAAAGAATTATATGCTTTGGTATGTCACATTTTTATGATAAAAATGAGTTATTCAAATATATTAAATCAGAGTAATTTAAATTTTGATTTCATTGGGAAATTCACTTTTTATAGATTTATAACAATGGCTTTGAGGATAATATGCAATTGATTGCAGGTAGTAATATTGGACTAAATCAACAAAATGTTGAAATTTTAATAAAAACAAATGTCCCAGCGCATGTCGATTTAGACATCACCGCTTATTTGTTAAACCAAACCACACAAAAAGTTCGTGGTGATCAGGATATGATTTTCTACGGACAAAAACAGACCACGAATCAAAGTGTAATCTTAACTGAATCTAACAGTAAAGCACCTTATCAGAGTAAATTAAGCTTTAATACGGCTTTAATTGATCCTCAAATCAGTAAAATTGCAATTTGTGCCACTTTAAATGAACCGCATGCAGTTCATGTACTCGCTCCAATTCATATCGAGTTACAGGAAAATGGGCAAACAGTTGCAACAGCAATTGTGGAAACTCAACAAAAGTCTGAGAAAGCTTTGATTTTGGCTGAGGTTTATAAGCATAATGAAAAGTGGAAATTTCGTTTTGTGAATCAGGGTTTTAATGGTGGGTTAAAACCACTCGCTGAAAACTTTGGTGTTGAAATTGCAGCAGAAACAACACAAGCTGCGCCAACGCCAACGCCAACGCCAACGCCAACGCCAACGCCAACGCCAACGCCAACGCCAACCTCAAGTTTAAATTTATCTAAAATTAAATTAGACAAAACCAATTCAAGTATTAACCTGACTAAAAAAGGCTCAGGTTTTGGTAAAATTTCAGTAAATCTAAACTGGAATCAAGGTCAGCAAACCCAATCTGGTTCATTTTTTAAGAAGTTAGTGGGTGGAAATAAAACAGTCGATCTCGATTTGGGTGCAATGATTCAGTTCAAAGGCGGTCAGATTGCATTGGTACAGCCATTGGGCAATCAGTTTGGACATTATGATCGTCCGCCATTCATTTATTTAGATGGTGATGATCGTACTGGCGCCGTGACGACAGGCGAGAACTTGCATATTAATGGTGATCGTTGGGATGAAATTGAGCGTGTAGTGATCTATACCTATATTTATTCGGGTGCAGCACAATGGGCTGCAACAGATGGTGTCGTGACGATTCGTATCCCAAATCAGCCTGAAATTGAAGTGCGTTTAACAGATGGTAATCATTTGACGACTTGCGCTATTGTTGAGTTAAAAAATATCGCGGGTAGTATTCAGGCAAATCGTGAGGTGCGTTATTTTAAAGATCAACAATATTTAGATCAGCATTACAGGTTTGGCTTCCGTTGGACACAAGGATCTAAAGATTAAAATTTTATTTATTTTTTATATTTAAGTTCATAAGAGAAAGGGTAGAAATACATGGCTATTACTTTAAATAAAGGTGGTAATTTATCACTAAGTAAAACAGACCCATCATTATCACAAGTACTTGTGGGTTTAGGTTGGGATGCTCGTGCAACAGATGGTGCGGATTTTGACTTAGACGCTTCAGCATTTTTATTGGGCGCAAACGATAAGGTTCGTGGTGAACATGACTTTATTTTCTATAACCAAACACGCTCTCCTGAAGGTTCTGTGGAACATACAGGCGATAACCGTACAGGTGATGGCGATGGTGATGATGAATCCGTCAAAATTAACTTGGGTTTAGTACCTGCGGATATTCAAAAAATTGCGATTACGGTGACGATTCATGATGCAGAGCAACGTGGTCAAAACTTTGGTCAAGTACAAAATGCATTTATTCGTATTGTTAATGATCAAAGTCAAGTTGAAATCGTTCGTTTTGATTTGAACGAAGATTATTCAACTGAAACAGCAATGGTATTTGGTGAATTGTATCGTCATAACGGTGAATGGAAATTCCGTGCTGTAGGTCAGGGCTATGCAGGTGGTTTGCGTGCAATGTGCCATCAATATGGCATTAGCATCTAAACGTTGAGTGGAATGAATGAAGCATTTTAGATTTTCGATCTTATTCACCATTATCTGTTTAGCAATTTCAGCATATTGGGGATTTACTCACGGACCTGATGCAGGTCTGATGATGATGTTTAAAGTATTGGCAATTACGGGTATTTTAGCCATCATGGAAGTGTCATTGTCATTTGATAATGCCGTTGTGAATGCTTCCGTACTTAAACATTGGGATATGTTTTGGCGTAAGTTATTCTTAACTGTCGGAATCATCGTTGCTGTATTTGGTATGCGATTGGTTTTTCCATTGCTCATTGTTGGTGTAACCGCAGATATGAGTATGGTTGAAGTGGCTAAGTTAGCACTAAATGACCCTAAAACTTATTCTGAAAAATTGATGGATCATCATGCTGAAATTGCTGCCTTTGGTGGTATTTTCCTATTATTAGTCTTTTTAAACTTCCTCTTTGATGATGAAAAAGATGAACATTGGTTTCATTGGATCGAGTCTAAATTAGCAGATTTAGGTAGCATTCAAGCGATTTCAGTTTTTATTTCACTGGTTGTATTGTTGGTGATCGCAGGTTTTGTACCAGAAGCACAGCGTTTAGTTGTGGTTATGGCAGGAATCTGGGGAATCGTGGTCTATGTGGGTGTGCAGGTCATTGGGCACTTACTTGAAGGCAGCGGTTCTGATGACGAAGATGAAGATGAAAAATCTTCAAATGGCAACGCAACAGTTACAGGTACGGTCGTAAAAGGTGGTATTGGTGGCTTCTTGTATTTAGAAGTATTAGATGCATCTTTTAGTTTTGACGGGGTCATTGGTGCATTTGCAATTACCAATGATGTTGTTGTGATTATGTTAGGTTTGGCAATAGGTGCGATGTTTGTTCGTTCTATGACCATTTACCTAGTTGAAAAAGGCACATTGGATGCCTATGTATATCTAGAGCATGGTGCGCATTATGCGATTGGTGCTTTAGCATTGATTATGCTCGCAAGTGGTACAGGTGTGCATGTACCTGAAGTTGTAACAGGATTGATTGGTGTAGCGTTTATTGTATGGGCGGTATTATCATCAATTTCGTATAGCAAGAAACAGCAAAAGTTAGAATCAACACAAGAAGGAAATTAAGACATGGCGATTAGCTTATCTAAAGGCGGTAACATTAACTTATCTAAAACTGCACCTACGATGAATAAAGTAGATTTAGGTTTAGGTTGGAACCCACGTGTAACTGATGGTAAAGCATTTGACTTAGATGCAGTCGCATTTTTAACAGATGAAAATGGCAAAGTCACAGGTGATGGCGATTTTATTTTCTTTAACCAAAAAGTATCTCCATGTGGTTCTGTAACGCATCAAGGTGATAACCGTACAGGTGATGGCGACGGTGATGATGAAACGATTTCTGTAGACTTGTCTAAAGTTCCTGCAAATATTGCGAAAGTTGTCTTTGCAGTTACCATTCACGAAGGTCAACAAAACGGTCAGAACTTTGGTCAAGTTGACCGTGCTTATATCCGTGTCATTAACCAAGATGCAAATGGTGAAGAGCTTGCGCGTTTTGACTTATCTGAAGATGGTAGCACTGAAGTTGCGATGATTTTTGGTGAATTATACCGTCACAGCGGTGAGTGGAAATTCAAAGCTGTAGGTCAAGGCTTTAACGGTGGCTTAGGCGCATTGGCTGCAAGCTACGGTGTTGCCGTTTAATCTGTAAAAACAGTATAAAAAGAGTACTAAAAGAGCAATCTTTTAGTACTTGAAAATAATTTGACAGTCTTTGTATTTTATAAAAATCGTTTTAAATCGATTATTTTCAAGTACTAAAATAGAGAATGATATATGCAACTGGTTTCAGGACAAAAGTTCGCACTGACCCAACTATTACAATCTACATTAGAATTGAGTGTACGTGTTCAAGTGCAAGCAAGTTTTGAAATTGATATTTCTAGCTTTGGCTTAGGGCAGCATGATCAGCTTTATCATGATGATTATATGACTTTTTATAATCAGCCAAAAACGCCTGAAAATGAAGTGCAATATTTTCAGCAAGCACAGCAACATATTTTTAAATTCGATCTCAGTCAGATTGATACTGAAAAAACGCCCCGTTTTGTGATTTGTGCGACAACAGATCAAACAACTTTAAATCATATCCAATCTATTCAAGTTGAGTTAGTCAATGCTGAGCAGCAAGTTGTAGCACATTATCCATTAAATAGTGCTCATTTTCAGCAAGAAAAAGCGGCTATGTTGTGTGAAATCTACTTTAAAAATGACGCTTGGCGCATGGCGGCGGTTGGGCAAGGTTTTAATGGTGGTTTAAAAGCGTTAGTTGAGCATTTTGGTGGTGAAGTTGCAGATGAAACTGCTGCTTCTCCTATCGAAAATACCGTAACTCAAAACCATGTACCTGCAACGACATCGACTTTAGATTTAAAGAAAAAAGTAGTGTTAGATAAAATTGAGAAATCTGCCCCACAGCTTTTAGAACTCACTAAAAAATCTTTGATCAGTTTAGAAAAGAATAACTTACTCAATGTGAAAGCACGGGTAGCACTTGTTTTAGACTATTCAGGTTCAATGAATCAGCAATATAAAAAAGGTGATGTACAAAAAGTCCTTGATCGGATTATGCCTTTAGCGGTGAATTTTGATGATGATGGTCGTTTTGAATGTTGGGCATTTGCACAGCATGCTTTACGTTTAAGCGATGTACATTTAGGCAATTTAAAAAACTATATCAACACAGAACAGGGCGGGCATAAAAAATGGGATGCTGGCGCACGTTTTAATAATGAACCTGCGGCACTGAATGCGGTGATTGATTATTTTATTCAAGAAAGCCCTTCCGATTTGCCTGTTTATGTGGTGTTTATTTCAGATGGCGGCGTATCTGAAACTAAAAAAATTAAACAAATTTTAAAAGATATATCCAATCAAGCAATTTTTTGGCAGTTTGTGGGCATTGGTGGTCGAAACTATGGTGTCTTAGAACAGTTAGATGAGATGTCGGGACGTGTGATTGATAATTGTAATTTTTTTGCAATGGACCATATCGACAGTATGCCTGAGTCGCAACTTTATGATTTGTTATTAAATGAATTTCCAATGTGGCTCAAAGCTGCGCAACAAAAAAATATAATCAAGTAGGACAAAGAGCAATGGCAACATTTACCTTAGTTGGTAGTCCAGAACCTTTTTTACATGTCAGTATGAAACGTGGTGAATCGATTTATTGTGAATCGGATGCCATGGTCATGGTTGAGCAAAATCTCGAAGTGACAGGTAAGTTACGTGGCGGTGTATTTCAGGCATTTATGCGTAAATTTACCTCAGGCGAGTCTTTGTTTCAGCAGCAAATCAAAGCTTCAAATGGAGATGGTGAATGTTTGTTGTCACCAAATTTAGATGGAGATATGCAAATTTTAGATGTTGGGCAACGGCAATATATTTTGTCAGACGGTGCATTTGTCGCTGCAACTGAACATACCAATATTAAAGCGAAAGTACAGAGTAATATTGGTGGTGCATTATTTGGCGGCACAGGTGGCTTTGTAGTGATGGAAACAGGTGGGCAGGGGCAAGTCTGTATTTCAGGCAGTGGCACCTTGCTTGAGTTAGATATTACCCCTGAACAAGGCGAGGTCACCATTGATAATGGTCATGTTGCAGCTTGGGATGCGTCTTTAAACTATAACATTGGTATGCCGACTTCAGGCGGCGGTGGTATTGTTGGCAATATTTTTAATAGCTTAACAAGCGGTGAAGGTTTAGTGATTAAGTTTCGTGGGCATGGCAAAGTGATTGTATGCTCTAGAAATCGTGCAAGTTATTTACAATGGTTGGCATCGGCTTTAGGTCGTGGAAACTCAAACTGAAGGAAACAATAAATGGGTATTAGTCTAGTAAAAGGTCAAAAAATTTCGTTAGAAAAACCAGATGGTTCTTCATTAACAAAAATTTATTTGGGTGCAGGTTGGGACGTTGCTAAAGGCGGTGGCTTTTTAGGTGGTCTATTTGGCGGCGGTGGTGGCTCTATTGATTTAGATGCTTCAGCAATTTTATTTGATGCCAATAAACAAGTGCTTGATAATGTTTGGTTTGCTCAGCTTCGTAGTCGTGATGGCAGTATTCAGCATTCTGGTGACAACTTAACAGGTGAAGGCGATGGTGATGACGAGAAAATCTTTGTAGATTTGACGCGTGTTCCTGATCAAGTTCAGCAAATCGTATTTACGATTAGTAGCTTCCGTGGTCAAACTTTTGAAAAAGTAGAGAATGCCTTTTGCCGTTTAGTCGATGAAACCACCAACACTGAAGTTGCAAAATATAATTTGTCAGCACAAGGTAATTATACTGCTTTGATTATTGCGAAAGTATATCGTCATAATGGTGCTTGGAAAATGTCAGCGTTGGGTGAGTCTTGTCAAGGTAAAACGATTCATGACATCGTACCTTCGGTATTGCCATTGTTGTAATTGATTATTTTTGATGACATAAAAGCCTAATTTTTAGAAATTGGGCTTTTTCTATATAGATTGCATGCTTTTGGTTTAGTTGTAATAAAAATAATGCATTTGCTATAACTGCGTTCAATAGTGAAAATATATTTTAAATAGGCGAATCATCATGCCAAGTATTATGATTGAAGTCAGACAACATTATACAGTTGATACTGAACTAGAAATAATGGAGGCTGTGCATAAAGCCTTTAGAGATGCTTTTAAAATTTTGCCTTATGATCGTAATATACGTTTTATAGAACATGAACCACAGCGTTTTCAATGTCCGCCAGATAAAGACAAACCTGAATTTTATACATTGATCACAATTGATGCTTTTATTGGGCGTTCTTTAGATGCAAAGCGAAAGTTATATGAAAATATTGTCAATAATCTTGTACCTTTAGGCATACCAAAAAATCATGTCAAAATAATATTACGTGAAATTCCTGCGGAAAATTTTGGTATACGTGGGGGAAAAGCTGCATGTGATATAGATTTAGGTTTTAATATAAATGTTTAAAATAAAAAAATAAGGGGTGATGATGAATAAAAATGTTTATATTTTTCAGGGAGAACGTGCAACATTTAGCTCGGCTGTATTTTCAAATATAGTACAAGCTACAGAGTGGATTGAGAAAAATAATTTAAGTGGGATTTTAACGGAATATATTCTGGATTATCCAGTATATGATTGGGCGGTTGATCAGGGTTATTTTAAACCGAAGTCTGAGATCGACTGTTCTTCTCAGTTTATCGGTAGATTTAGTTCAGCTTATCAAAAACATTGGCATTATATTCATGGTAAAACTGAGCAAGAATAAAGCCCACCCAAAGCTGATTTGAGTGAGCTTCATGCTATTTTTTATTTTGCGTTGGCAGCTTCAGTCTGGTTTTGTGCTGTGTTCTGACGTTTTGTCAAAATTACATGTGCCACGATACCAATACAAATGCCCCAAAATACTGAACTGAGACCTAAGAAGCTCATTCCTGAAGCCGTTGCTAAAAAAGTCAGTAAAGCAGCATCACGTTGACTTTCATTTTTCATTGCAGCAGAGATGTTAATCGCAATCGCACCCAGTAAGGCTAAACCTGCTAATGCAGCGACTAATTCTTTGGGTAATAATGTAAAAAGCATCACAATGCTTCCTGCAAATAAACCACCTAATATATAAAAAATACCATTGGCAATCCCTGCAATATAACGTTTTTCTTTCAGTTCATGTGCATCTTTACCCATACAAAGTGCCGCAGTAATCGAGGCAAGAACAATGGTAATTCCACCCACGCATGCAACAGCCATAGATGCCAGACTGGTTGCTGTGATGATCGGTTTAGCAGGGGTGTCGTAGCCACTTAACTTCATAATCGCCATACCGGGTAGAAATTGCCCAGATAAGCTCACCAATGTCAGCGGAATAGCAAGGTTAAGCGTTGAGTTCCAAGTCCATTCAGGCATGATGAATTGTGGAATAGCGAGAGAAAAATCGACATCAACGGGATTCATTTTGCCTAAAGCTAAACTTAAAATCACACCTGAAACAAGCACAAAAACCATGGCATAACGAGGGCTGAGTCTTTTTGCCACCAAATAAACCAAAAGCATGCCAAAAACAATCATTGGCATGGTGTCTGTGGCTTTAAATAAACCTAGCCCAAACTGAAATAAAATACCTGCCATCATGCCTGCGGCAACATCTTGTGGAATCCATTTGAGTAATTTATCAAAAGAACCTGAAATTCCAATCAAGAAAATAATCACTGCGGATGTGATATATGCAGCAACAGCTTCATTGAGTGATATATGTGGAAATAGTGTGACCAATAAAGCTGTTCCGGGAGCAGACCACGCTGTGATCACAGGAACTTTAAATTTAATGGATAAAAATATTCCAGCAACCGCAGCACCAATAGAAATGCCCCAGATCCATGAAATCATCATGGCATTGCTGACATTGGCTTGTTGTGCTGCTTGGAAAAAGATAATGAGTGGACCTGAGTACGAAATCAAGACTGCTAAGAAACCAGCAACTGTAGCTGAAATTGACCAGTCCTGTTTTAGGGTCTTAAACAGGGTTGCCATTGGGCATTTGCCTCCATGCGTGTTTAATTCAATGATCCTGCTGAATTGTGTTTAAAATTATGTAGCATTTAGAAAAAGTTAAATCCACATCGTAATGTAGATTTAAGTATTTAAAAAATAAAATGGGTGATCGGTTTAGCCCTGATCTCCACCACCGACAGGAACGACAGTACCTGTAATATAAGATGAGTCATCTGAGGCTAAAAATAAAATCGCATTCACTTGTTCTTGGATCGTGCCGTAGCGTCCTAAGAAAGTTCGATCAATGGTTTGATCAACCACTTGTTGCATCCATTGTTTTTCATTTTCAGACAAAGGATTGCTGTTACGTGGTACTTTTCGAGGTGGTGCTTCGGTGCCGCCTGTTGCTACAGCATTGATACGGATACCATCTTTCGCATGTTCAAAAGCCATTGCAGCAGTTAAGGCATTTACACCACCTTTAGATGCAGAATAAGGTACACGGTTAATACCACGTGTCGCAATTGAAGATACATTAACAATCGTACCTTTCTGATTCTTCAACATTTCTGGTAAAACTGCACGACAGCACCATAATGTTGGGAATAAAGAACGATTCACTTCCTTAATAATTTCTTCTTCAGAAAATTCTTGGAAGGGTTTCATCCAAATTGCACCACCGACATTGTTGATTAAGACATCAACACGACCGTATTTTTCAATTGCTTTAGCCACAACAGATTGAGCGCCTGCAAAAGTTTCTAAATCTGCTTTAATCGTGATCGCATCACCTTGATGCTGCAAAATTTCAGCTAAAACTTCATCTACAATTTCAGAGCGATCTGCGAGGATCACTTGTGCGCCTTCAGCAGCAACTTGCAGCGCAACACCACGACCAATCCCTTGAGCAGCACCTGTAACAATAACAACTTTATTTAAAAATCTTTGACGATCTGACATTTTTTTCTCCATGCTCAATTTTTTAAAACCGAATATTTAAAAACCTCGTTTTGAGTGCAAAACGAGGTTTGTGGAAAGCTTAGTTCGCAGAGAATTTTTCAAATAAGAAGTTTGCAGGTTTTACACCTTCTTGGTCTAACCAGCCACGAACGGCTTCGACCATTGGAACTGGACCACAAAGGTAAACGTCAACATCACCACCATTGAGCCATTCATTTTCAATATGACCTGTCACATAACCTTTACGTTCATGCGTAGAGTCAGCATGTGCTACAACAGTGCGATATTCAAACCATGGTAATTTTGCTTGTAACTCGTTAAGTTTTTCAATGGCAACTAAGTCAAAATCATTGGTTACACCGAAAACAAGACGTACAGGTTGTTCAGAACCTTTTTCTTCTAGAACTTGTAGCATTGACATAAATGGTGCAATACCTGTACCACCTGCAAGCATAAGAACAGGGCGAACAACATTACGTAAATAGAAGCTACCAAAAGGACCTGTGAATGTCATTTTGTCGCCAGCTTGAGCATTGGCACTTAAAAACTCGCTCATCTTACCATTAGGTACATTACGCACAACAAAGCCTGTTAAGCGGTTGCCTGGTTTTGAACTAAATGAATAAGAGCGTGTTTCTGCTGTGCCTGGTAGCGCAACATTGACATATTGTCCTGCAAGGAAATGAATATCTGGCTGACCTTCATCGAGTTGAATATCAAAGGTAATGGTCGATTCAGATAAGTTTTCTACACGTGCTAAAGTGCCTTGGAACTCGTGAATCTGAGTTTTACAGACATCAGAAGTTGCCTGAATCTGGAATACTGCGTCTGAAGTTGGTTTACATTGGCAAGCTAAAATATAGCCTTCTTCTGCTTCTTCAGGTGTTAAAGCATCTTCAATATAGTTTTCTTCAGGCATGTCATAAGAGCCAGACTCACAAAACGCACGACACGTTCCGCAAGCACCATCACGGCAATCTAAAGGAATGTTAATTTTTTGACGATATGCAGCATCTGATAAGGTTTCACCTTGAGCGACACTGATAAAACGCGTTACGCCATCTTCAAATTGAAGTGCAACATTATGGTTTGACATGGCTAGAATCCTACTTAAATTTTGATACTTCTGACATTCGCCAAATGGGAGTTTGACGAATGCCATCCTTGTTTGTTTTTAGAGGTGGTAGATATCAATGACTTGATTGATATAGTCATTTTTAAGTACAACGTATTTACTTAAAATCTGTGGTTGTTCACCTGAAAAATCAATTTCATAGCGAGACATACCAAAATAGCTATAACTGTTTTTATAACGGAAGCTCAATGTATTCCAGTTAAAACGAACAGTGACTTTATCGCCATCACGTTCAACAACTTCTACGTTAGCAATGTTGTGTGCAGTACGTGTATTTGGCATGGTTGCAGAAGAGCGTTCAGTTTTAATACGGAACACACGATCTTCTAAACCTTGACGGTCAGGATAATAAATCAATGAGATCTCAGCTTGAGGATCTTCAGTAAGTTTGTCATCGTCATCCCAAGCTGGCATCCAAAATGATGCAGATGGTGCATAACACTGTAACCATTCATCCCATTGTTCATCGTCTAGAAAACGAGCTTCACGATAGAGAAATTGTGCAATATTTTCTAATGATGCTTTGTCTTGCGCGCTCATGCATTTTCTCCTTGTGCAGACGTTTCTAACTCAGCCAATTCTTTTTCAGCTGCGATGGCATGTTTCATGGTTTTTAACCAATATTGATGTTGAGCAAGGTATAAGCCTTCATCTTCAGTTTTGATACAGCTTAATGCTGGTTTTAAACCAATTTCATTTGCAGCATCATCTGGACCTTGAATCCAATGTTTAGAACCACGGCACATGTCGTTCCATTCAAGTTCAATACCTGCATAACCTGCTTGACATGCGCGGAATTCTTCAAGGTCATCTGGTGTTGCCATGCCTGAAGCATTAAAGAAGTCTTCGTATTGGCGAATACGACGAGCACGTGCTTCAGGTGCTTCACCGACAGGCGCGATACAATAAATCGTAACTTCTGTTTTATTTACAGAGATTGGACGTAATACACGGATTTGTGAACCGAATTGATCCATCAAATATACGTTAGGATATAAACATAAGTTACGTGAACGCTCGATCATCCATTTAGACATCGCCGCGCCGTATCTTTCTGTATATTCTTCAGCTTTAGGGAAGTTTGGACGGTCTTCTGGGTTTGCCCATTGTGTCCAAAGTAACATATGACCGTGATCAAAACCGTAAGAACCACCGCCTTGTTTACCCCAAGA
This sequence comes from Acinetobacter sp. R933-2, assembly GCF_030325485.1. Taxonomy (NCBI): domain Bacteria; kingdom Pseudomonadati; phylum Pseudomonadota; class Gammaproteobacteria; order Moraxellales; family Moraxellaceae; genus Acinetobacter; species Acinetobacter sp. R933-2. Next base: position 148,728 of record NZ_JACAIJ010000005.1, on the reverse strand, counting down.
ACCTGCGCTCATTGCACGAACATTATCAAGCTCTTGTTGCTTTTCTTTACGCTGTTGCGTTGTTGCTGCATAGTTCCAATGTACCGCAGAAACGTGATAACCATCTGCACCATTTTCAGCAGTGAGTTTCCAGTTACCTTCATAGGTATAGGTTGATGCACCACGTAAAACTTCTAAACCTTGTTCAGATTGGTCAACAATCATATCAATGATTTTTGTAGTTTCACCTAAAAATTCTTCTAATGATGGAACATCTGGGTTTAAGCTACCGAATAAGAAACCTTTATAGTTTTCAAAACGCGCAACTTTTTTCAGATCATGAGAGCCTTCTTGGTTGAAGCAATCTGAATAACCTGCTTCGCTTGGATCTTTAACTTTAAGTAATTTACCTGAGTTATTAAATGTCCAACCATGGAAAGGGCAAGTATAAGTTGCTTTATTACCACGTTTATTACGGCAAAGCTGAGCGCCACGGTGTGAACACGCATTAATCATTGCGTTCAATTCACCATTACGGTTACGTGCGATCAGAATCGGTTGACGACCAATATAAGTTGTATAGTAGTCATTGTTTTTTGGAATTTGGCTTTCATGTGCCAAATACACCCAATTTCCTTCGAAAATATATTTCATTTCTAGGTCAAAAAGGGCTTGGTCTGTAAATACTGAACGATGAAGTTTAAATTCACCTGTTTCATAATCATCTACAAGAAGCTCATCAATACGATCAAGATGGCTGGTATTAATCACTGGAATACGTGGCATGTCCGTTCTCCGACTGTCCAAATGTGGGCAAGTCACCGAAATATGTTTAAATATATTTCGGTTCCAAAAGCGCTTTAAATAAAAGGGAAATTATGCAGAAGCTCGACGACGTTCAACTTCGGTTGATGGCGCTTGAACTTGTTCTTTGACTAACTGAATATTGAATGTAATGTGTTTGAAAGCTTTGTTTAAACCACGACGCGCGATTTCAGCTTCGTCTGTGACATCTTCTGCGACTGCGACTAAACCATCACGTGTTGCAAATGCAAAGTCATCCCACAGGTACTGATCACCTTCGATATTAAATTGAGTGGTGAGTTTGCGATAACCTGGTGCAGAAACAAAATAATGAACATGAGAAGGACGGTTACCATGACGACCCAGTTTATCAAGTACAAACTGAGTTGTACCTTCTGGTGGACAGCCGTAACCTACAGGCATAGTCGTCTGAGCGACATATTGACCGTTGTTATCAGATAAAACTGTACGACGTAAATTAAAATCAGACTGAGATTTATCAAAGAATGAATAATTACCTAAGCTGTTTGCGTGCCAGATTTCAACTTTAGCACCTTCAATCAGTTGACCATTGGTATCTGTCACTTGACCTTCAATAAATAAAGTATCAACGTGATCAGACTCAGAACCATCGTCCATACGTGTGAAACCAATCGACTCAGGAGCACCTGCTACATACAGTGGACCTTCAATCGTACGCGGTGTTCCACCTGAGATGCCTGCTTTAGCGTCGGCTTCATCGGCACGTAAATCGAGATAATGTTCTAAACCAAGACCCGCAGCAAGTAGCCCAAGTTCATTTGCTTTACCTGCATCGGTAAAGTACTCAAGTCCTTTCCAAATTTCAGTTGCAGATAAATCAAGGTCTTCGATGGCTTGGAATAAGTCACTGACAAGACGGACGACGACTTGTTGCACACGAGCATCGACAACACCTGTGGCAGTGTCAACATTCATTTTTTTAACAAGTTCATTAATTTCTTGACGATTCATACTATCTATGCTCCTAGAGTATGAGGTCATCCTGAGCGACAAGCATTCCTTTTTGTAGCTGGCTGACAGGCTGGCCCAAATTTGATCACAACAACATGATTAGGCTTTTAAATCTCTAGAATAAAATTCCGTTTAAAAAAACTTCACTTTGTTGCTAATTTACTTCATGCTATATACCTTAAATGAATGAATTAGGTCTTGTCGAAGATCAATTATGTATTTTTTTATACTTCAAAGGTATTCGCTGTCATGGAACTTAGACACCTTCGCTATTTTGTTGCTGTTGTTGAGGAGCAAAGCTTTACAAAAGCAGCAGAAAAATTGTTTATTGCTCAACCACCTTTGAGCCGTCAGATTCAAAATTTAGAAAATGAGTTGGATGTTCAACTATTTATACGAGGAAGTCGCCCTTTAAAAACAACAGAAGCAGGTCAATTTTTCTATCAACATGCCGTTAAACTTTTGTCTAATGCTGAAGAAGTAAAGAGCATGACCAAGCGTGTTGGTCTAGCCGATCGCACATTAAATATTGGTTTTGTTGGTTCATTATTGTTCGGTTTGTTGTCAAATATTGTCTATTTATTTAAGCAACAAAACCGTGATGTCAAAATAGAAATGGTTGAAATGACCACAACAGATCAAATTGAGGCATTGAAAGAAGGACGTATAGATGTCGGATTTGGACGTTTAAGAATTTCAGACTCAGCAGTAAAACGCGTTTTACTACGAGAAGAACCGTTAATGGTGGCGGTGCATGGAAGTAGTCCTTTAGTACGCCAATATAAAGATGGAATTTACTTGGCAGACTTATTAGACCAGCATATTTTGCTATACCCAAACCACCATAAACCAAACTTTTCAACACAGATTCGTCATTTATTTTCAGAGTATGGACTCGACTTAAAAAATGCACGAGAAGTACGCGAGTTACAACTTGCTTTAGGTTTTGTTGCTGCTGCTGAAGGCATCTCAATTGTCCCAAGCAGTGCCCAAAATATACATTTATCCCATCTGCACTTTATACCTTTATTAGATGATGCTGCGGTGAGTCCAATCTTTATGGCAATGCGTAATATGGATGAAAATAATGATATTCACTCTTTATTTGATTGTGTTTATCAGGTTTATGACCTTGAGCAGATTGAATATGAGCGCCGCGTTCTCTAAAGAAAAATAATTTTGTGCTTAAAATTTAAACATACGTGCTTTTTATTTCAAGATAAATAGCACTTATTTTTTTGAATTGTTTATTTTTAATACATATTAAATTTGAAGTAGAATAATATTTCATCACTAAATATAGACCTTTGTCGCAATATAATCATTAACTGATTAGAAAATCTATTCAATATTATTATATTTATAAAAAATCTTACAAAAGAGCAGAAAATAATATAATGAGTTATTTAAAGATTAAACATCATAAGGCAAGAATTAAAATAAGACGATTTAAATTTTTTGTGAAAAAACCCTATTAAAATTCTCTTAATATGATTTTTTTAAATAAAATCCAAAATAGCGGTTAAAACCGTTCGTCATTTTGTAGAACTGCTTAAAAAAGCAGTTATTTAATTATAAGCTATTGTTATTTATATAATAAAAATAAAACCTACTTTTTAGGTATAGATTTATACGCAATTGGTTTTGGACATTAAAAACACTTTAATCCATTGTTTGAGAAATTTTCTACCGTTCACGCGCAGGAGGCGCAAAGTGTATGGCGAATTTAAATATAAATACAATTGTGGATGAAGCGAAGTTCACCCCATTTCATTGGAACGTATTAATTTGGTGTTTACTGATTATTATTTTTGATGGTTATGATTTAGTTATTTATGGCGTTGCATTACCATTATTAATGCAAGAGTGGGGATTATCTGCTGTACAAGCAGGTATGCTCGCAAGTACCGCCTTATTTGGCATGATGTTCGGTGCAATGTGCTTCGGAACCTTGTCAGACAAACTAGGTCGTAAAAAAACCATCATGATTTGCGTTGCAATTTTTAGTGGGTTTACTTTTTTAGGCGCATTTGCTTCCAACCCAATTGAATTTGGTATTTTACGTTTCCTTGCAGGCTTAGGCATTGGTGGGGTCATGCCAAACGTTGTGGCACTCATGACCGAATACGCACCCAAAAAAATTCGCAGTACATTAGTTGCTGTGATGTTTAGTGGTTATGCCATTGGTGGTATGACATCTGCATTATTAGGCGCGTGGTTAGTAACAGACTATGGTTGGAAAATCATGTTCTATATTGCCATTATTCCATTTGTTGCCTTGCCATTAATTTGGAAGTTTTTACCTGAATCCCTCATGTTCTTGACCAATAAGGGGAAAACTGAACAAGTCCGTCAAACTGTACAAAAAATTGCACCAGAAAAAAATATTTCTGCTGATACTGTATTTGTACTGAATGAAGCAACTGTAGGCGATGAAGCGCCATTACGTGCTTTATTCCAACAAGGGCGTACTTTCAGTACCTTGATGTTCTGGGTCGCTTTCTTTATGTGTTTACTGATGGTTTATGCATTAGGCAGTTGGCTACCAAAACTAATGATTCAAGCAGGTTACTCGCTTGGTGCAAGTATGATTTTCTTATTTGCATTAAATATTGGTGGGATGGTCGGTGCAATTGGTGGTGGGGTGTTATCAGACCGTTTCCATTTAAAACCTGTATTAACCATTATGTTTGCAGTTGGTGCAATCGCATTAATTTTACTTGGATTTAAGAGCCCACAAGCAGTTTTATATACACTGATTGCAATCGCAGGTGCGGCAACCATTGGTTCACAAATTTTACTTTATACTTTTGTTGCACAGTTTTATCCAGCCGCTGTACGTTCTACAGGCATGGGATGGGCTTCAGGCATCGGACGTATTGGTGCAATTGTAGGACCTGTATTAACAGGAGCGTTATTAACTTTACAATTGCCACATCAAATGAATTTCTTAGCAATTGCAATTCCAGGGGTAATCGCAGCACTCGCAATTTTCTTGGTGAATTTGAAAGCATCGGTAGACCAAAGCAAAGAGACTCGTCCTTCTGCCTCGGTTAAAAATGGATCAACAATAGAGTCATCTGTCAATTAAACTAAAGAAAAATAATTTAAGTTTTCTTTATCTTATTGAATCAGATACATTTATTCGTGGCATCAAAGGATGATGCCACTATCATCAAGAAATGAGGTTTGGATGAATACTCATAAGAAATTTTTTAAAGTAAAAACGCTTCTATTGGCTATGGGTGTATGTAGTACTGCGCTAACGCATGCAAAAGATGTGAATCCTGAAATTGAACAATTGCGTAATGAGATTAGTGAATTACGCCAACTGTTAAATCAGCAGACACAACAGCAGCAACAGCAAGCAGTACAATTGCAAAACTATCAGGAAGAAAAAGTTCAACTCGCAGCAAATACAACACGCGGTGGTTTGGCTTTAACTAAAGGTGGCGCTGAAATAAGCTTTTATGGAAATGTACGAGCTGATCTTCAATATCAAATTGAAGGTGGTCCAGCGAATAGACTATATAACCAAATCAGCACAGTTGCTTTAGATGGTGTCAATGAAAATAGCGACAACCTAAAATCAACCTTGTCGGCTACACGTTTTGGTTTTGATTTTAAAACGCCAACTCAAGTCGGTGATGTCGGTGGTAAGCTTGAAGTTGACTTCTTAGGCGGCTCGTCTTTAGATACCTTACGTATTCGTCATGCTTATTTAACCTATGGAAATTGGTTGGTTGGTCAGACATGGTCAAACTTTGCACCTGTAGATTTTATGCCTGAAGTCGTTGATGCACTTGGTTTTGTCGGTGGTTCAGTTAAACGTACACCACAGGTTCGTTATACGCAAAAATTAAATGCAGATACTAACTTTGTCTATGCTTTAGAAGACTCTAAAGATAGCAGTTCAGATATGCGTTTACCTGCTTTGACAGCACGACTTAACCATAAAATAGTGGATAATTTATCACTTGGTGCGCGTGCAATGGTGACTGAAAAACGTACCAAAGCAGATGAGCAAACAGCATGGGGTGTAGGTGTAGGTTTAAAATATGATGTAACACCAACTACAACATTGAAGGCGGACTACTACCATGTCAATGGTGACAGTAGTTTCGTGTCATGGACAAACCAAGGTTTTGTGACTGATGCGAATAATCAGATTCTTGAAACCAATGAATTTGATTCTATTACCTTCGGTATTACTCAACAGTTCAATGAAAAACTGCGTGGTACTTTGGCTTATGGTTATATGAAAGCGGATCAAAATGACCGTTATATCAATGCCCTTGCAGATAAAACCAAAGCCAACAAAGACTTATGGCAAGCATGGGGTAACGTATTTTATAGCCCAGTTAAACCACTCAGCTTTGGTGTTGAATATGTTTACGGTGAGCGTGAAGCATTTGGTGCAGCACCAAATGGCAGCAAAACAGGTGAAGATAATCGTGTAAATGCGGTGGCAATGTATAACTTCTAAGTTAAAGTTATATGAGTTAAAAGAGTTCCAATAAGTCGATATATAAACCTATTTTGACTTATTGGACTTTTATTTTACACATGATATTTTTAAAAATAAGAACATATTTTAGATGAAAAAGTTAAGCATATTTCTTTGCAAGTAGTACACAAATGAAGACCAGACAACTGACCATAAGCATGCTCATCGTGACTTGTTCACCCAATAAAAAAGCTGAAAGCATTAAGCCAATCAAAGGCTGTAATAATTGAATTTGCCCTATTTTTGCAATACCCCCAAGTGCTAAGCCTTTATACCAAAAGAAAAAACCGATTAACATACTAAAGATAGCAACATAAAAGAGTGCTAAAAATTCAGTAGTTTTAATGCCTGTAAAACTTTGAGGAAAATAATAAATGGTTAAGGGTGCCATGATTGGAAAAGTTAAAATAAGTGCCCAACAAATCACTTGCCAGCTACCTAATTCACGAGATAAATATCCACCTTCAGCATAACCTAGCCCACATAAAATAATCGCAACCAACATATAGGCATCACCAATTGCGATATCTTGGGTTGTACTCTGGCTGAACATAAAGATCAGTACAAAACTGCTGCCGAGTAGGGCAAATAACCAAAATTGAATACTAGGTTTTTCATGTGCTCGAAACACACCAAAAATTGCGGTTGAAAGTGGTAATAAACCAACAAAAACAATGGCACGAGATGAAGGAATACTTTGTAATGCTAAAGCAGTAAACAAAGGAAAACCAAGTACAACACCCAAAGCAACAAGACTTAAAGATTTTACTTGAGAAATACTGGGATATTTTAGTTGAAATTTATAAGAAAATAGCAAACAAAAAAGTCCCAAAACTGCTGCAATTGTAGCTCGGGCTACCGTGAGAAATTCAGGACTAAATCCTTGTACTGCAATACGTGTAGCAGGAAGTGAAGCTGCAAAAATTACAACGCCAATTAAACCATTGAGCCAACCTATATTTTGACGATTCATATTTTAAAATCTTGACAAATAAGGCTTATTTAAAGCTTTTATCTTTTTTGAAAAAAGCCACAGTACAATACAATAAAAAGAAACTGTTATGCTTCTGTATGCAGTACAATTTGAAAAAATAGACCAAAGTGCAGCCCATGACGATCAGTAAAATTGAACGAGTCATTGCTTTTATTCAGCAAGAGATTAGCAATAAAAAACTCATAGCAGGTACACGTTTAATGTCTGTGCGACAGCTTGCGCAACATTTAAACTATTCAGTCTCTACAGTGGTTGAGGCTTATGCGCGCTTAGTGGCTGAGGGTTTAATTGAGGCACGAACAGGCTCGGGTTATTATGTATCAACAAAGATGCAGGTCATTCACAATATTGAAAAACCTGTACAATACGAACGTGAAGTAGATCCTTTATGGATTTCACGCCAATCCCTAGAGGCTAAATCTGATGTCATTAAAGCAGGGTGTGGGTGGCTACCTGTGGAATGGATGCCTGAGTTAAGTCTTCGCCGAGCACTCAAACAGGTTGCCAAAGCAGAAGCTTCTCTTTTGGTTGATTATCCTATTCCACATGGTCATTTAGGTTTAAGACAATGGATCGCGCGAAAAAACAAAAAATATGATCTTGAATTGAGCGTTTCTCAAATCTTAATGACCGATTCTGCCACACAAGCAATTGATTTATTATTTCGAAAATTGTTAAAAGCAGGAGATGTCATTTTAGTGGATGATCCATGTTATTTTAATTTTTTAGCTTTAAGTCAAGTACATGATTTACACGTTATTTCAATTCCATTTACTGAGCATGGTCCAAGCGTACAGCATTTTCAGCAAGCATTATTATATCAACCCAAAATTTATTTAACGAATTCAGGCATCCATAACCCAACAGGTGCAACATTATCTATTGCACATGCGTATCAAATTGCAAAATTAGCAGAACAGGCAAATTTAATCATTATTGAGGATGATATTTTTGCTGAGTTTGAACAGATCCCAGCACCACGTTACTCATCTTTAATGGGATTTGAGCGCGTTATACAAATAGGCAGCTTTTCTAAAACAGTAACGGCGGCTATTCGTTGTGGTTATATTATTTCACATGAAAAATTTATTGATGAATGTATTGATTTAAAAATTGCCACCAATTTTAGTGGTGGGCATTTAAATGCAGAAATTATTTATCAAGCTTTACTTGATAGTAGCTATAAAAAACATCTGGATAACTTACATAAAAAATTATTAAAAACAATGCAGCTCACGATTCAATCATTGGCTAAACTTGGAATTGAACCTGTGATTATTCCTAAAGCAGGCATTTTTTTGTGGTGTCAGTTACCAAAACAGATGAATGCTTCAGTTTTATCAAAATTATGCTTGAAACAGGGTGTTATTTTAGCACCAGGAAACTCATTTAGTCAGTCACCTGATGCAGGGCAATTTATGCGTTTTAATGTTGCACAATGTGGGTATAAAAAAGTATTTGATGTTTTAGAAAGTGCAATGGAGGAAATGAAGAATATTCAATGAATATCATTGTTTAATCAGTATATTCTACATAATCCCAAAGGTTTAAACGGGCTTTAATTTCACTACGAATATTTGGTAATAAGGGTAAAAGTGTACCATCTATCCACAAGCTAAATGCTTGCGTTGAGATTTTTCGTTGTGCCGCATCAATAAGATGTACACCTTTGACCACAATCAAAGTTTGCTCAGAAACAACAGTTTCAATTCCTTTAAATAAAACCTGTAAGCTGTGACCTGTGTCAATGATTTGCCATTCTAGTTCTATTTCTATGTTTTTATTAGACTTTAAAATAGCTTGACCTTCAAGAAAATCATTTGTAGATAGACAGTCATGATCTACTCTTACTTTACTTAAAAACCACTTCTGCATTTTTAACTCATCTAAAGTGTGGTGGGGGATTAAAATATCATCAAGATTAAATTTTTGGCTTAAATCGAAAAATTGCATGGGAGGAAAACTTATAACAAAATAAACAATGAAAAATCATATTTTATGCCAAGCATTGTTTAGAGTAAAACCTTTGCAATACTTGGCTATTATTCTGTATAAAGAAACATCACTGATTGATTAGGCTTTATTTTGATGGCGATACAACAAGTTGCAAGCCCTATAGATCTTCGTAATCCCCAAGATGCAGCTTTATGGGCAAGCGAGGCAAATGAAAAAAGACCGTGGCGTTATGAATTTTTTAATTATTATTCACGTTTAATTAATAATTTGAATATTCAACCTATTTCTATTTTAGAGTTAGGTTCTGGTCCTGGTTTTCTGGCTCAATATTTATTAGAAAAGTGTGAAAATATTGATTATAGTGCTTTAGATTTTTCTGAAGCCATGCATGAGCTATCAAGAAGTAAATTATCAGCACAGCAGTTAGAAAAGACCACTTTTTATGTGGCAGATTTTAAAACAACAACGTGGGCAGATCATTTACCACAATATGATGTGATTATTATTCATCAAGCTTTGCATGAGCTGCGACATAAATCTTATGCCTTAAACTTTCATTGCCAAGTCAGAAAATTATTAAAACCTACAGCCATTTATTTGGTATGTGATCATATTTTTGCACCACATGCGATGCAAAATCATGATTTATATATGTCTACACAAGAACACGTTCAAAGTTTAAAGTCAGCAGGTTTTAAAGATATCGACTTGGTAATGCAAAAAGAAAGTTTGTGTTTATTTGAGTGCAAAGCTTGACTGTTGTGATGACTAACTTACATCATCCATTCAATCGGTAAATATGAGACACTATGCATCACACCACGCTGAAAACGTGTTGTTTCGGGTTCTTGAGTGTATTTTTTGATGCTGCCATCGGGTTTGTGGTCATACCAATTGATTTTGCCTTGTGAGTCGAGTTTAAGTTCATAGGCAACTTTTAATAGATAGGTATCAAGTAATAATGACACTTGTTCTTGCAGTTGATCTGACTCAACGACTAAGCCAACTTCAGTATTTAAGTTAAAAGAACGAGGATCAAGATTAAAAGAACCAATAAAAACTTTATTGTCTATATCAATAAATTTGGCATGTAAGCTTGATTTATCTTTACCTTTTTTAGGAATAACATTCCCTGTAACTACTTCATACCAAGTTCGATTTTTGCGTTCAATATAAGGTTTAAACTCATAGAGTTTTACACCACTTTTCAATAAATCTGTACGATATTTTTGATAAAAAGCATGAACTAATGCAACATCATTTGCGACAAAAGAGTTGGTCAGAACGCGAACATCAACGCCTTGCTTGGGGAATTGTGCTAAATATTGTGTACCTACTTTCGTTGGAACAAAATAAGCTGAAATTAAGTCCATTTCTTGTTTAGGTTCACCTAAATGTTGACGAATTTGGTGAGAAATTAATTCGCCATTTTGGGCTTGCCCTAAGGTTTTTTTAGGTGAATCTGCAAGGAAATGTGCGCGTGCCCAATTGATACGATTTTGCTTCAGCTCATTTGCGAGTTCTCGTTGTTCTGTATCCACTTTTGTATCGGTTTCAGGCTCTTTTTTTTCTAATTTTTGATAGTCTAATCTTAACTTTTCTAGATCTTTAGCATTGCCTTGAGTAATAAATTGTTGATTTGGATAGCTTAAATCATTTTTCCAAAAGTTTGAAAATACAGTATTTGCATCATGTACTGCTGTACCAAAAAATAAAATATCCATATCTGTAAACTGGAAGGATTCACTGGCATCAAAATATTCACTGCTAATATTACGTCCGCCAGTGACAGCAATAATACCATCGGCAATGATCAGCTTATTGTGCATACGATGGTTAATTTGCTTTAAACGGAAAATATAATCTAAAACTCTGAAGTGTCTAAATTTATAGGGATTATAGAGTTTAATTTCAATATTGGGATGTGTGCTTAATGCCTTTAATTGAGGGTCTATTTTTGTACCATTTTGGTCATCAATGAGTACACGAACTTTTACACCACGATCAGCCGCTTTAAGTAATTCATGTAGCATCAGATTGCCAATAAAATCATCAGCCCAAATATAGTACTGTAAGTCTAGGCTAGATTTTGCGTGACGAATTAAGTGAATACGAGCAGCAATACTTTGAAATGCATCACTCATGGCTAAATAAGCAGTTAAACCTTGTTGTAGTTGATTTTGAGTATTTTCCCCATTCAGCCAATGTTCACTATGAATCTGAATTTCATTGCTGGGTTTCGATTGATTCATAGGCAAACTGCATCCTGACAAAAAAGACAAACTTAGTGTGAGTGCAATTGAAGCGTGGGAAAATTTCATTCTTATTGAATAAATTGTTAAATTTTAATAAATCATAACACTAGTTATTGGTTGAATCATCAAATGAAAAAAGGTTACTGTAGCTAATCTGTTAAAGAACGACCCTATGAAGGATGATAGTGTATGAAATCACGTGCAGCGGTGGCATTTGCGCCAGGAAAACCTTTGGAAATTGTGGAGATTGATATTGCTCCACCACAAAAAGGTGAAGTGTTGGTTAAAATTACCCATACAGGTGTATGCCATACAGATGCATTTACCTTATCAGGCGATGATCCAGAAGGTGTATTTCCAGCAGTACTGGGGCATGAAGGTGCAGGCATTGTGGTGCAAGTGGGCGAAGGCGTAACCTCTGTTGCTGTGGGTGATCATGTTATTCCACTTTATACCGCAGAGTGTGGTGAATGTTTATTTTGTAAGTCAGGTAAAACCAACTTATGTACAGCAGTACGAGCAACGCAAGGTAAAGGTGTAATGCCTGACGGCACAACACGTTTTTCATATAATGGCGAGCCAATTTATCACTATATGGGATGTTCAACTTTTAGTGAATATACCGTTGTTGCTGAGGTATCATTAGCAAAAATCAATCCTGATGCAAATCCTGAGCATGTATGTTTACTTGGTTGTGGTGTAACCACAGGCATTGGCGCAGTACATAATACAGCGAAAGTACAAGAAGGCGACTCAGTTGCTGTCTTTGGTTTAGGTGGGATTGGTTTGGCTGTAGTACAAGGCGCTCGTCAAGCAAAAGCAGGACGTATTATTGTTGTCGACACCAACCCAGATAAATTTAAACTGGCTGAAGAATTTGGCGCAACTGATTTCTTAAACCCTAAAGATTATGATCAACCCATTCAACAAGTGATTGTAGAAATGACGGGTTGGGGTGTTGACCATTCATTTGAATGTATTGGTAATACCAATGTAATGCGTTCAGCACTTGAATGTGCCCATCGTGGTTGGGGTCAATCTGTGATTATCGGTGTTGCGGGTGCAGGTCAAGAAATTTCAACGCGTCCGTTCCAATTGGTGACAGGACGTAAATGGATGGGAACAGCATTTGGTGGGGTTAAAGGGCGTAGTCAATTGCCGGGTATGGTTGAAGATGCAATGAAAGGTGAGATTCAATTGGAACCTTTTGTCACACATACAATGGGCTTGCAAGAGATCAATGAAGCATTTGATTTAATGCATGAAGGCAAGTCAATTCGTACAGTGATTCATTTTTAAACTTCAAATCACAATTGTTAAAACTTTAAAATCAGCAGAGCCAAAGTTCTGCTGATTTTTTATTAATTTTGCAAGAATTTGACATTAAATTTCTATAAGTTTGCTAGTCTAGTGCCTTTATTTTGACTTTAAATTATTTATGAAAAATATTGTATTTTCTAGTGTTATTCTACTTTCCTTAAGTGCCTGTTCTACTGTTCAAAATCAACAGGAAGCAGCACCATTGATTGGGATGCCAAATCCTGCAAGTCAGTATTGTATTGAACAGGGCGGAAAGTTAGAAGTTGTGAAAGATGCGCAGGGTGAATCTGCCTATTGTCATTTGCAAAATGGTGAGAAAATTGAAGAATGGGCGTTATTTCACCAAAATCAAGCACAATGTGTTGCAGATGAAGCTAAAAAACTGATTGGTCAATCAAACTTATCAGATGAGATTATTAAGCAACTCACTCATGCTCAAAATATTCGTCATATACAACCAAATGATGCTGTGACACAAGACTATCGTGTGGAGCGAATTACCATTATCACTGATCCAGCCACACAAAAAATTGTGCAAGCAAATTGTGGTTAAGTACGAAAATTATCGTTGAAGTAGAAAAACCCAAGCGAACTTGGGTTTTTGATTCAATTTAACAATTAAGCCGTTGCTTTAATGACTTCAGCAAATGCATTTGCAACTGTGTCGATATTATTTAAGTTTAGACCTGCCGCACACATACGACCGCTACGTACTAAATAAATACCGTATTGATCTTTTAATGTATCCACTTGTTCAGCCGTTAAACCTGTGTAGCTGAACATACCTTGTTGTTTAACCAGATAGCTAAAATCACGTTCAGGCAATGCTGCTTCAAGTTTTGCTTTTAATAACTCACGCATTTTAATAATACGTTCACGCATTTCTTGTAGTTCAGCTTTCCAGTTTGCAGCCAAAGCTTCATCGTGCAATACATTGTCTACAATCAAAGCGCCTGTTGTTGCAGGGCTTGAATAAATACGGCGTACAGTTGCTTTTAATTGCCCCAAAACTTTCTGTGCAGTTTCTGCATCATCACAAACGAAGCTTAAGCCACCAACACGTTCGCCATATAATGAGAAAATTTTAGAGAAAGAGTTACTCACAATAAAGTTCATACCAGATTGATCTAAGGCACGAATCGCATAAGCATCTTCTTCTAAACCTTGACCAAAACCTTGATATGCAATATCCAAGAATGGAATGAGATCACGTGCTTTTAACACTTCAATCACACGATCCCATTGTGCAGGGGTTAAATCTGCACCTGTTGGATTATGACAACATGGGTGCAGTAAAACGATGCCTTTTGCTGGAATTTTATTTAAATCTTCGAGCATTGCTTCAATATTGACACCATTAGTTGCAGCGTCAAAATAGCGATAGAAATGAGAATTTACACCCGCACCATTAAAAATAGCGATATGGTTTTCCCAAGTCGGTTGGCTGACCCAGATATCAGATTCAGGGAAGTATTTTTTTAAGAAATCTGCACCGACTTTAAGCGCACCTGAGCCACCTAAAGTTTGAATCGTCACAACACGACCGTCTTTACGTGCTTGTGAGTTTTCACCAAATACAAGTGCTTGTGTTGCTTGATTATAAGTTTTAGAACCATCCATTGGTAAGTAAAGTTTTACTTTATCATTTAAAGGTTCAATATTTTTAAGCGCAGTTTTAACCGCTTCAAGCTGAGGAACGATATTGTCCTCATTATAATATAAACCGATACTCAAATTTACTTTTTGAGTACGTTCATCCTTACTATACTCTTCCATCAATGAAAGAATTGGATCACCTGCATAAGGATCGACATGTTGAAACATGGTGAAAAGTCCTAAATCAAACAAAGTTATTGTGTTTAGATAATATAAGCGAAATTTTGACTGACTCAACTCAGGATTGAAGATAAATTCTTATAAATCTTTCAACTTTAGTTTATATAGTGGATAAATTTTGTACTTTTTAAGGGAAAAGATCAATTTTAGTCATATTTTTTCTTTTAATCGATTTATGTAGATTGGAAAATTACGGTATAGATACAATAAAATATTGTTCAAGTTCAGCGATATTGCGATCATAATAGCGATCTAATTTTGAAAATATTTGGAATTCCCATGTTGTTAAATTATCAATGGCATCAACCTGAAAATGATCAACAACGTACACCGCTTGTGCTCATTCATGGTCTGTTTGGCAGTTTGAGTAACTTAGGTGGAATTGCACGTGCTTTGTATGCCACACATGCTGTCTTGCAAATTGATGTTCGTAATCATGGTCAATCACCCCATTCAAGTGAAATGAACTATCAAGTGATGGCACAAGATATTTTAGAAACCTTAGATCATTTAAATATTCAGCAGTTTTCTGTTATTGGTCATAGTATGGGCGGAAAAGTGGCAATGAAACTCACAGAGCTTGCCGCTGAACGCTTAGAACAGTTGTTGATCTTAGATATCGCACCATTTGCCTACCAAGAAAATCATCATGATCAAATTTTTAAAGCTTTATTTGCAGTTAAAAATGCTGCTATTCAGAGTCGAAAAGAAGCGACAGAGATTATGCGTGAATTTTTAAAAGAAGAAATGGTGATTCAATTCCTTTTAAAATCATTCAATAAAGGACAATGGTTGTTTAATGTTGATGCCTTATATGCACATTACCAAGATATTTTGTCATGGGTAGACATTCCACAATGGTCAAAACCAACACTATTTGTGCGAGGTGAAAATTCGCCTTATATTGGAAAAGCACTGTATGTAAATGCAATTGAGGCACAATTTTCTCATGCTCAGCTAGAAACAGTCGCAAATGCAGGGCATTGGTTACATGCAGAACAGCCCGAAAAAGTTTTAAATTTTATTCAAGCCTATTTAAATTAAGTAGAAGAATTATTTAGTATAAATAATCAATTCTAATTTAAATAAAAACCTAATTTCATGTGAAATATAATATTTCTAAATGAAATTAGGTTTTTTTATTTTATTAAAAAAATATAAAAACTTTAAATAAATCATAATAATGCATTGTTATTACATAATTTAGTAATAAAAAGTTAAATTTATCAATTTATTTTAAATAAATGTGATATATTTCGCAATTATTGTTAAGTGTTTTTATATTTTATGAGAAATATAATTTATTAAAACGACTTGATAATCTATACAATTTTTTAAAATCATTTTATATTAAAGGTCATTAAGCTTCTTTTTTAAACTAAAATTTATCGTGTTTTAAACTTTAATTATTTTTTATAAATCAAAGTTTAAGCTTTTAATTTTAATGTTTAAAAATATGGGTTTAATATGATACTTAAATATCTATTGATCAGATAGCTATTGTGATATGAAATGTTGATAAATATATCAATCTAGGTTTTTGCAAAAAGGATCGTATATGGCTCGGTTAGATTTGCCTCATGAGACACAAATGGGTCAGACGGATACGTCTCAAACAACGATTGTTCCTGCAAAAACGGTCATCAGTGATGAAGTTAAACTAACATTAGATCTGCTGCCTCATCTTGTTTGGATCAAACGTGCAGATGCTGTTTATGGTAACACTGCGCTTAAAGAATACCTAGGCACGGAGCAATCTCTACAGGATTGTGAGTGGCTAAAATGTGTTTATCAAGAAGATGCCGAACATTTATATAATTTGTGGAATCATGCTCAAAAAACAGGACAAAAATTTGAAAAAGAATGTCGTATTCGTGATGTAAATGATCAATATCATTGGTTTTTATTGATTGCCCAAAGTCATGCAAGAGCGGCTAAACAATTTGATTGGACCATTACCTGTACGTATATTCATGAACGTGCAGTGTTATTACGTGACACGACGGATTCATTGCGCGCGCATACAGATATGCTAGATGTTAGTGTGGATTGTATTAAAATCGTCCGTCCAAATGGAACGGTTTCACATATGAATCGTTCAGGTTGTATTGCATTATTAGGTAAAGAAAAAGTTAAAAAATTTGATATGGAATGGTTAGGTCTTTTGCCTCCTGAAGTACGAGATAAAGGGCAAATTGCAATTTCTGCGGCTGCAAAAGGTAAAAATGCACGTTTTGCTGGTATGAGTGGTGAAGGCGCTGCTCGTCAGTATTGGGACAATATTTTAACACCTGTCGTTAATGACGAAGGTCAAACGACCAGTATTTTATGTGTTTCACGTGATATTACTTTACAACGTATTGCTGAAAATAAATTACGTATTAGTAGTGAACGTGATGAATTAACAGGTTTAATGAATCGCCGTTCTTTTAAACAAAGATTAAAAAAATCCTTATTAAAAGCGAAAGCCAATAAAAAAATGGTTGGATTGATGTTGATTGATCTAGATCATTTCAAACACATTAATGATACTTTAGGGCATCCTGCTGGCGATCATTTACTCAGAATATTATCAAAACGTTTGAGTCATAGTTGTGATGAGCAGACTTATGTTGCGCGTTTAGGTGGTGATGAATTTGCAGTTGTGGTTGAAACATTAGATGATCTGGAAACATTCAAACAAGCAACACAAAAAGTATTAAGACAGTTAGATCGCCCAATCACATATACAGGTAAATTGATTAATGGTGGTATGAGCATTGGTTGTGCGATGTACCCACAAGATGCTAAAGATAGCTCAAATTTACTCAAATTTGCGGATACTGCCCTCAATAATTTAAAAGATGGTGGGCGCGGCGGTGTGCGTTTCTTTAATCAAGACATGTTAGAAATTACCTTGAAAAAAGCCAAACAGTTGGAAACAGCACGTAGAATTGTACGTGACAACAGTATTGAGCCACATTATCAACCTAAGGTAAATTTAGAAACAGGTAAAATTATTGGTTTTGAGGCATTGCTACGTTGGAAAGATACCGAGCATGGCATTCAACTCCCAAGCACAGTTGTTGAAGCATTTAATGATTATGAGTTAGCAACAAAAATTGCAGAAACAATGCATTTAAAAATTTTTAATGATATTGCATGTTGGTTACAGCAAGGTTTAGATGTTGTACCTGTTTCAATTAATGCGTCACCTGTCGAGTTTATGCGCGATAATTATGCTGAAACGTTATTGAAGCGTCTTGAAAAACAACAGATTCCACATCATTTGGTCGAGGTGGAAATCACAGAACATATTTTGGCTGAGCGTGGTTATGTTTATGTTGCACGTGCTTTAAATAAGTTAAAACAAGTGGGTGTGCGTATTGCCTTAGATGATTTTGGTACGGGGCATTCTTCTTTAACACACTTGCATGACTATCCTGTAGATAGCTTAAAAATAGATTGTGATTTTGTACATCGTATGAACAGTGAATTACCCATTCACGCCATTGTACAAGGTATTTCTCAATTAGGACCAATCTTGTCATTAGACATTATTGCAGAGGGAATTGAGACACAAGAACAGCTTGATAGTCTAAAGGAAGTCGGTTGTACTTTAGGACAGGGCTTTTTATTTAGTAAAGCCATTCAGTCAGATTGTGTTGTTGAAATGTTAAGTCATAATACTCTTCGGATAAAAAATGATTAATTCAAAAAAAGTGCTTGTAAAAAGTGTAAACAACGAGTATTTTAAATTTATACAGATTTTTTATGTGAATAAAATGTTAGTTAAACCTTTGATCAATAACGTATCTTATTATTTTTGGCAATTCTTTAGATAATTGCCTAGATACGTTTGGGCAAAAAAAGTTGCCCTTCAAAGTTAATACCTGATCGGCAACCCCGATCAGGTTTTTTTATGCACATATTTTTTAATTTTTTGGAGAACTTCATGAATACATTTAACTACGCATACTTTAGTAACTTTTATTGGTTTAACTTTACGCCAGTAACCTCTATTTTGCAGTCGAATAGACCCCATAAGCTCAAATAAAAGAGAGGGCTTTAAGTCCCTAAGGAAAAAAATGATGAATATGTTAAATCAAGCTTTACAACAAACTGCTCAGGCAGAAATACAACTGAGTACACCGATTCAATTAAAACAACAATTTCCATTGCAATCATCTCTTGCTGCTCAAATTGCAGAACAGCGCCAAACCATACAAAATATTTTAACAGGTAAAGATTCACGCCTGATGGTCATTACAGGTCCATGTTCAATTCATGATCCTGTGGCTGCACTTGAATATGCTCAAAAATTAAAAAATTTACAGCATTTAGTGTCAGACCAAATTTTTTTAGTCATGCGTACTTACATCGAAAAGCCAAGAACAACAATTGGATGGAAAGGCTACATGTATGATCCAAATCTAGATGGATCTTCAAATTTACAATTAGGCTTGGAAAAATCACGAGAATTATTTTTAAATATTATTGAAATGGGATTGCCTATTGCCAGTGAAATTCTAAGCCCAATGGCAACAGGTTATTTTGATGATTTATTGGCTTGGGGCGCGATTGGCGCGCGTACCAGTGAATCACAAATTCATCGTGAAATTTCAAGTCATATGCCATTTGCCATTGGTTTCAAAAATGGCACAGATGGTTCAATCCAAATTGCTTTAGATGCGATTCAATCTGCTTCGCATGTTCACCAATTCATGGGGATGGGGCAACATGGGCTACCTTGTGTTTTAGAAAGTGAAGGTAATCGTTTAGCACATTTGATTTTACGTGGTTCAAACTCTGGCTCGAATTATGATTTAGAGACAATCAATGCGATTCGTGAGCGCCATCAAGGTCTATTGCCTGCACTGGTGATTGATTGTAGTCATGGTAATAGTGCGAAAAATCCATTGAATCAGCCTGAAGTTTTATCTCAAATTATTGCTAAGCGTAAAGAAAGCCATGTGCGTGGTGTGATGCTGGAAAGCCATTTGCTGGATGGGCAACAAAAAATTTCTGAAAACATGATGTATGGTCAATCTGTTACAGATGGTTGTTTAGGTTGGGAAAAAACACAAAACTTATTATTGGATATGCATCAAAAAATGCAATCCGAATCATCTGCTTTGGTATGTGTTTAGGTAGATGAAACAGGCATTGAAGTACCGATATAAACGTACTTCAATGCTTTACTCATACTTAAATAAGGCTTGAATTAAGACAGAGATGAATTTTGTAAAAAATGATGCAATATTTCTTGTGCTTTAGTTTCTAGTTTGACTGCATATTTTTTATTTTCTGAACGTAAATATTGAATATTGATATCTGCTTTACGTAATTCACAAGTATGCCCAATTAACCATTTTTCTAAACTCTCTGCTGTAACTTCAAGATGAAATTGTAAGGCTAAAATATTTTGTCCAAGACGAAAAGCTTGATGAGGATAAAGCGCTGAACTTGCAAGGAGTTCAGCATTTTCTGGTAAATCAAAGGTGTCACCATGCCAGTGCAAGACAGCAGTTTCTTGTAATGTTGTTAAAGGGTTGTCAGCAAGGTCGATCAGTTGAAGAGAACTCCAACCAATTTCTTTTTGCGCTCCTGCATAAACTTTCGCACCTAAAGCATGAGCGATGAGCTGCGCACCTAAGCAGATGCCAATAGTGGGTAAGTTTTTTGCTAAACGTTGTTGTAAATATTGAATTTCTTCAGTTAGAAAAGGATAGTCTTCAGCTTCATAAACGCCAATGGGTCCACCTAAAATAATCGTTAAACCTTCGTGTTCAAAGGCTTTTTTTAAGTTGTCAACACCAGCTTCAAAATAGCGAACACGATAACCATGTTCATATAAAGTATCTTCAAAACTGCCTAAATCTTCAAAGGAAAGGTGTTGAATGGCATAAACAGTTTTAGGGAAATTTGAGTTCATTTGGGATTCTTATCGTGTGAGAAATGAGGGATTACGGCGATAAAGTATGTGTTTAATCGGCGAGTTCTGTATGAAATTTTATTGAACTCTTTTGTAAACTCAAACCAATCTAGTAAAAAAATATATGGAAAATCATTTTAATTGCTTAAAATTAAATCATATTTAAAATGCAATTTCTATTGATTATTCTTTGTTTTTTTGCTTTTTTATTCATTTTTATATTGCTCTAGTGCTTGATAAATAAAGTATTTACTTGATTTTAAAATGGACGCTTGGGTTTCAAGGTCAGGCATACTACGTGCTAATAGGATTGCACCAACCAACTGTGACATCAAGCCCCATGCTAATGCTTCATTGCCTAAATGTTTTGTGAAAAGCTGTTGTCCACGTAGCAGTTCTTTTTGATAAAGAGATTTAATATCGTGCTCTGTGCGTGAAATTTCAGCAGCCAATGCAGGTAAAATACAACCATGTTCAGCTTGCTGGACATGATCAATAGAAAGGTAACGTTCTATTTCAAAATCGACCCATGCTTTTACATCATGATGTGGATTTTTTTGCCATAAATGCACACTACGTTGTAGCTCATTTTCTATTAAGGCTTTAAATAATTCATTTTTAGATGAAAAGTGAGAATAAAAAGCACCACTGGTGACTCCAGCAGCTTTCATAAAACCATCGACACCTGTTGCACCAAAACCATTTTTTTTTGCCAATTGCCCACTGATTGACAATAACTCTTGCCGTTTTTGTGCTTTATAACCTGTTTTATAACGCATAAGATTCCTTTCAATTTTTCTTGACGCTATTGAAAAATTATAACATAGTGATCGTTATAGTAACGATCGTTATTTTATAAAAAATGTGCATAAGGAAAAATAAATGTCTAGTTCTAAAACACAGGGAAAAAAAGTTGCTTTAGTGATTGGTGCTGGTGATGCTACAGGTGGAGAAATTGCCAAACGTTTTGCGCAGGGAGGATATATTGCATGTATGACTCGGCGTAATGCCGATAAACTACAACCATTGATTGATGAAATTCAGCAGCAAGGTGGGGAGGCTTATGGTTTTGCCTCTGATGCACGTAAAGAAGAGCAGGTTATTGAGTTAATTGAGCATATTGAAAAAAATATCGGCGAAATTGATGTCCTCGTTTTCAATATTGGTGCAAATGTACCATGTAGTATTTTAGAAGAAACGGCACGTAAATATTTTAAAATTTGGGAAATGGCGTGTTTTGCGGCATTTCTTGTTGGGCGTGAAGTGGCTAAACGAATGGTGACTCGACAACAAGGAACGATTATTTTTACAGGTGCAACAGCAGGGATGCGTGGTTCAGCCTATTTTGCAGCTTTTGCAGGGGCAAAGCATGCTTTACGAGCTTTAGCACAAAGTATGGCACGTGAGTTAGGACCACAAAATATTCATGTGGCGCATGTGGTGGTAGATGGCGCAATTGATACAGAATTTATTCAAAACACATTCCCTGATCTTTATGCAAAAAAAGATCAAGATGGTATTTTAAATCCTGTGCATATTGCTGAAAATTATTGGCATTTGGCACAGCAACCTAGAGATGCTTGGACGCATGAGTTAGATTTACGCCCTTGGATTGAAAAGTGGTAATGACATTAGATGACGATTTAAAATATATTGTCAGCAATCAACACTCAATTAAGTATAAAAAAGGAATCTAAAAAAATGAATATCATTGAATTTTATTTTGATGTGGGTAGCCCATATAGTTATTTGGGTTTTCATCAAATTCAAAAAATTGCTGAGCAATATCAAGCGGAGATTATTTGGAAACCTATTTTGTTAGGAGCTGTATTTAAAGCTACAGGCAATAATAGCCCAATGATGGTACCTGCAAAAGCGCGTTATTCAATGTTAGATTTAAATCGTTGGGCAAAGCTTTGGGATATTCCTGTCAAAATGAATCCAAATTTTCCAATTAATACTTTAAATGCCATGCGTTTAATTACAGCAACACAACTTTTTGCACCAGAACAGTTTTTGACTGTTTTAGACGGTGTTTTTAAAGCAATGTTTGGTGAACCTCGTAATTTAAATGAGTTGGGTGAATTACTGCAAGTTGCTCAAGAGGCAGGTTTAGATGTTGAGCAACTTGAAATTTGGTTAAGTGATGAAAAAGTTAAAAATGAGCTGAAATTTTTAACGGAAGAAGCTGTGAATCGTGGTGTATTTGGAGCACCAACTTGGTTTGTGAATGATGAAATGTTCTGGGGAGTTGATCATTTGCACTTTGTGGAAAGTAGTTTAGTACCTGTTGAGTCATAATCGTTATTTGTTTTGATTTCATAACAGCTAAAAACAATTAAAGCGAACCGAAGTTCGCTTTAACTACTTAAAATCTATATGTTTAATTTAGAAGAAGCCCATTGCTTTGGTTGAATAACTCACCAATAAGTTCTTAGTTTGTTGATAATGATCAAGCATCATTTTATGGTTTTCACGCCCAATACCAGACTTCTTATAACCGCCAAATGCTGCATGTGCAGGATAGATATGATAACAGTTTGTCCAAACGCGACCTGCTTGAATCGCACGACCTGCACGATAAGACGTATGCGCTGAACGAGACCAAACACCAGCACCTAAACCATACATCGTGTCATTGGCAATACGAATTGCATCGTCATAATCTTTAAATGTGGTTACAGACAAAACTGGTCCAAAAATTTCTTCTTGGAAAATTTTCATGCTGTTGTCGCCTTTGAAAATGGTCGGTTCAATATAGAAACCTTGACCTACCTCTTGACGATCGCCACCACCTGTGAGGATTTGCGCGCCTTCAGCACGACCTGTTGCAATACAACCCAAGATCTTGTCTTGTTGCTCTTGCGATGCTTGCGCACCAATCATGGTATCTGTATCTAAAGGATGACCAGTTTTAATGCGTTTAACACGTTCAACTGCCATTTCTAAGAATTTATCTGCGATGCTTTCTTGAATCAGTGCGCGTGAAGGGCACGTACAGACTTCACCTTGGTTCAAGGCAAACATAGCAAAACCTTCTAAAGCTTTATCCAAATAGTCATCTTGTTTATCCATGACATCTTCAAAGAAGATATTTGGTGATTTACCACCTAATTCAAGAGTCACTGGAATGATATTCTCAGTGGCATATTGCATGATCATTTGACCGACTGCCGTTGAGCCTGTAAATGCAATTTTTGCAATACGTGGGTTGGTTGCAAGTGGGCGACCAACTTCAACACCATAACCATTGACGATGTTTAAGACACCTGCAGGTAAGATGTCTTGAATCAGTTCAGCTAAAACTAAGATACTTACAGGGGTTTGTTCCGCAGGTTTAAGGACAATACAGTTACCCGCAGCGAGTGCAGGTGCAAGTTTCCATGCTGCCATTAATATCGGGAAGTTCCATGGAATAATTTGCCCAACAACACCTAAAGGCTCATGGAAATGGTAAGCGATGGTATCTTCGTCAATTTCAGAAATACCACCTTCTTGAGCGCGTAAGCAACCCGCGAAATAACGGAAATGGTCAATACACAGTGGAATATCTGCTGCAAGTGTTTCACGAATTGGTTTACCATTTTCCCAAGTTTCAGCAACAGCCAATAACTCAAGATTTTCTTCTAAACGATCTGCAATTTTTAATAGAATATTCGAACGTGTTGTCGGTGAGCTGCTGTTCCATTGTGCTTTTGCTGCATGCGCTGCATCTAAAGCCAACTCGATATCTTCAGCAGAAGAGCGTGGTACTTTGGTAAAAGCTTTACCATCAACAGGTGAGATATTGTCAAAATATTCGCCTTTTACTGGAGCAACCCATTTGCCACCAATAAAATTTTCATATTGTGCTTTAAATTGTACTTTTGAACCTTCAGTATTTGGATCTGCATAGCGCATAAGAATTTCCCTTTACTTATTTTTAACGTTACATATAAATGACGATGGTGATCGTCGTTTGCCTTGATGATCTGAGCTTATGAGGTGAAAGGTTGGTAAAAGGTTGGAGTTAAAAAGGTGTAATTTGCGATACGATTTAAATTTTAGCAATCTTTTCTTTTTGCTGAGTGGATTGAGAAAATTAGATACACTTTAATTCAGTATAAAGCTTTGGTATTAAATGTCTTGACCTAGCCTAGATATTTTGTAAACAATGTCACTGTAGGTAAGAACAAGTAAAATGGAATGTAAAATTAAACGGATGTAAAAGGATGTTGAATATGCAAAGTTTAATGCAAAAGCGTCAACAAATCGAAAAGTTTAGACAAAGTAGTAGTTTATCCTTACATCAAGCAGATCAACTTGGGCAAAGTATTGCAAGTTCTTGGCAGCGTTCAAAGCAAGCTGATATTCCAATGGATCGTGAAGCAGCACCTTTACAAATTCAAAAAAATAATAAGAAAAAAGGGGCTTTAGAAGTTGCGCTGGATCAATGCGGTGATGAGCTTAAACATATCGCACAACAATCTTCAATGGTCATCGCAGTGGGTGATGTTGGTAGTACGATTGTCTGGTCTGCTGCCAGTGGCAATATGCGAAATGCTGCGGAAAAAGTGCATTTTGTGGAAGGTGGGCAGTGGCGTGAAGACTTCGTTGGAACCAATGCTTTGGCTTTATCATTAAAAACACAACAATCAAGTTGTGTATTTTCCAATGAACATTATATGAGTTCAATTCACGATTGGGTGTGCTATGCAGCGCCCGTGATCGATCCATATTCTAAAAATGTTTTAGGTGTTATTGATTTATCGACGACTTGGAGTCATCACAATAGTTTAGGTTTATTGGCAGCGGAGCGCTGTGCTTCGATCATTCAATCTGCTTTATTGAGCTATCAACAGCAGCAACTTTTTATTCGTGCTTTTGCTGTTCCTCAAGTGCTGTTCAATGGCAAGATTGTCGTTCTAACACCTCGTCAGATTGAAATCATCAGTATCTTGGCATTATGTCCACAAGGTTTGAATCTAGAAGGTTTACACCAAGCTTTATATGGTGAACGTAAAGTGAGTATGGGAACCTTAAAAGCTGAAATGTCGCAGCTTAGAGAGATTTTAGGCGGAATGTTAGGTTCACGTCCTTATCGCTTATTGGCACATGTTGAAGCAGATTTTTTACAAGCAGAAAATGCTCTAGATTCGGGCTATACCGACTCAGCACTAAAATTGTGTAAAGGCGTATTTCTTGCGAAAACGGAAAGTCCATTTCTTTGCGCATGGCGAGATTGTTTAGAGTCAAGATTAAGTGAAGCTATTTTTAAAGCCAATGAACCTGATGCTTTGCTGAAACATTTAGCGCATTTTCCAGAAGCGATTGATGCTGTAGAACGTTTAATTGAACTGACACCTATAGAACATCCAGCACATCAAATGCTCATGAAATATAAAGATGAGCATTGATCTGCTATAAATACGACTTAGTTAAAGCTCTTTTCGTGCTAACCATGAAAAGAGTTTTTGGTATACATCTGTACGTATTGCTGGAGCAGATAAGACCAAATCATGTAAACCATTCTGAATTGTCATTACAGTGACATCACCTTGTAATTTACTTGCATACTTTTGGATGCCTTTAACATCTAAAATCACATCAGTTGTTTGCGCGTCACGATTAAATCTTTTTGGGTTTGTGGTTTTATGTGAATGCATCACCAATGTTGGCACATCAACTTGGACGCCTGTATGAATTTCTTTTTGTGCTTCAAAAATTGCATGAACAAAACTTAAATACACTTTTGGATAGGTTTTTTTCTTCCAGTCTAAGTTAAAGTCCCATTCACCTTTGAGGTCTTTATGTAGGCTTGTGACATACCATTTATTTAGCTCACTTGGAAATTTTAAGTTTGGGAAGCGCCCACCTAAGGCACTCAGTTTTGGCAAAGCGAGTTTCTTTTTCCAACGCGGCATATTAAAGTTATAAAATGGGCTATTGCACCATAATGCTTTGATCAGTGGATGTGTTGGATAATGTGCTGCATAAAGTGTTGCGGTTAAACCACCTGTTGAATGTCCTGCAAGCACCACATGATCATGACCTTCCTGCCCAATGATTTTTAATGCCTCACTGATTTCGGCATCGTATTCTCGAAGGTCAAGCATATAATAAAATTTTTGATGCGGAAGATGAGAACGACCATATTTTCTTAAATCGAGCGCATAGAAATCATAACCATGTTGGTTAAACTGTTCAGCCATTTCTTTTTGAAAATAATAATCAATAAAACCATGAATATATAACACCGCTTTGGGTGTGGTTTGGTGTGCTTTTTTACGCACTAAAGTTGCAACGACTTTGCCTTCATAGTCATCAGGAAAATTTAAAGTCGCTTGTTCATAGCCTGTACCCAGTACATCAGGTTGATATATATAGTGTTGATTTGACATTTTTTATACTCTGATGAAGTGAATAATTCATCCTTGATGATAAAGTGATTTTTGTCAAATCATGTATGCATCTATTTTTTATTTTTAAATTTTATTGATAAATCTGGGTCTATCTAAAAAATAAAGATCAATCACCCATATAAAAAAAGGAATATCACCGAAGTGATATTCCAAAGGTAGTTAAACAGCCGTATAAATGGGAGAGGACTTACATCGCTGCTTCAAAAATCGCAACTACTTGAGCATCAGTCGCTTTACGTGGGTTTGTAAGCATACACGCATCTTTTTGCGCATTTGATGTCATCACGACATGATCTTCAGCTTTTACGCCAAGCTCAGCTAAACCAGACGGAATACCAATAGATGCTGATAATTTACGAATGGCATCAATGGCTGCTTGAGCTGCTTCAGTTACGGTTAAGCCGTGTGTATTTACACCCATAAGCTGCGCAATTTTTGCATAACGATCTGGGCATGAAATTAAGTTGAACTCGCAAACATGTGGTAATAAAATCGCATTACATACGCCGTGCGGAAGGTTATAGAAACCACCGAGTTGGTGTGCCATCGCATGTACATAACCGAGTGACGCATTGTTAAATGCCATACCCGCTAAATATTGTGCATATGCCATTGCATCACGTGCTTCAATATTCTCACCATTGGCAACCGCAGGGCTGAGCCATTCACTGATCATGCTAATTGCTTTTTCTGCACATGCATCTGTGATTGGGTTTGCTGCTGTTGAAACATAAGCTTCAACTGCATGTGTAAGTGCATCCATACCTGTTGCAGCAGTTAAAGCCGCAGGTTTAGCAATCATCAGTTTAGGATCATCAATTGCAACTAATGGTGTACAACGCCAATCAACAATTGCCATTTTGACATGTGTGTCAGTATTGGTAATGATACAGAAACGTGTCATTTCCGATGCTGTACCTGCGGTTGTGTTAATCGCAACCAAAGGTGTCATTGGAACTTTACTTTGATCAATCCCTTCATAGTCACGGATATGACCACCGCCTGCTGTCACTAAACCGATACCTTTTGCGCAATCGTGTGATGAACCACCACCTAAAGAAACAATAAAGTCACAACCATTATCGTTATATTCATTAACGCCATTATGTACGTTAATGTCTGTTGGGTTTGGTTCAGCGCCAGGGAATACATGACTATCTACGCCAGCTTCTTTCAAGTATTCAACAATAAGATCTGCAACACCAAATTTGAAAAGACCAGCATCAGTTACAATCAGTGCTTTTTTTGCACCTAAATTTTGTGCTTTAACGCCAACTTCTTTGGCACAGCCTGGTCCGAAAAGTGAAACACAAGGAATATAAAAACCGTTAGTTTGATCTGCAATATTTTTAAAAGCCATGGTGCGATTCCTTCTACCATATTTGTTATTAATCATCCGAAAGGTGATGATCACCTTGAGATTGAGTATCCGTGCTGTTCCTTATTTTTAATACCTACCTAAAACCTACCAAATAAAAAATGAAGAAAAATAAAGACTTTTAAATATATTGAGTTTTAGCAGAATGGATGTAACTAAAAAATATATGGCAAAAAATGGAGATGTCATTAGATAGGGTATAATGAAAAGCTGATACGTATATCGATATGACGAAGTATATTTACCCACCTGAATGAGACGTTAGCGATGTTGCCATCAGAAGATCAAGAAAAGATGCATCCTCATCAATGGACAGCACAAAGTTTATTGAATATTGCCCCTGCATTGATGCAAGTATTTCAAGATCAATGGGCATATTTACAGGATATTAATGCGGAAAATATGCTGCAAATTGGTCATTCACCGCAACACATCTCAATCGCGAACGGTCTATTTGTGATTGAATTTGATGAAGAAGTTCTTATAAAGCTGAGTAAACCCAATAAAGAACTTTCCTTTGAAAAAATTTCCCAATTTATTTTACAACACATTCCATTTTTTACAGGTCATCAGGTTGCTCAACATCCCACAACTGTTAAAACCAATGTACAACTTTTACGTCAAACTTTAATCGAACAGATATTTGAATGGGTGGATGCAGAAAATCGGATCGAACAATTTTTATATACAATTTCACAGCAAGATGCACACGCTATAGATCATTTATTGATGCAACAAAACTATTATGATCAGGCTTATTTAACAAAATTTGTGGAGATTGGACAGACGATCCCATTAGAAGTGGAATTGAATTTAAAGCATTTATGTTTGGCAAATTCAGTCCAAGGTGAACAGCTTATTTCGGTACAAGCTTTAATTCCACATTATGAAAAATTTTGCTTTTCAGCACAGTGGTTTATGCCAAAAGCCATTTATGATTTAGTACGATGTTTTTATCCAGAACAATTTCATTTGGTTGATCTTCTCAATAAGAAAACAGATTTTTCCTTGTTGATGCAACATGCTCAAGAAAAACCACACATGTTACCTTTTGCAAAACTCATGCATCGTGGCTATTGGCAATATCAAAATTTATTAGATAAAAAACAATTTTTAGATGCAAAAAGTGTGTATTGGGATGAGTCATTATTGGCTCGCCGTCCTGTTTTTTATCAAACAAAAACTGTAAATTGGCTGTTTAAACAAAGCTTTGAACTCAATTTATGGATCAGCCAATCGATTCAAAGCCCAAATTTGCGTGTCGCAATCACGGCATTAAGTTTAGTCGATTGTAGCTATGTGCATCCTCATGTCATTTTAATGACTTTAAAATATTTTCAAAATATTGCAGCGCGTTTGTTATTGGCAGATTGTCATGCGCTCGCCATACAACAACACTGGTTTTTACAAGCAGAAAATACACAGTATCGTTTAAATGGTCATACTGAACATTTAGAACAAAAAATGGTGATCAGTTCTTCGATGTTATATATTGAAGAATGGCTCGCATTACTGCATATTTTGTCGCAGAAAAATCAAAAAATTATTAAACAAAGTTATTTAAAACTCAGTCGGGCAATGCAAGCTTATATGATTTTTTTGCATCAAACTGTGCAGAACATTCCATCCGAGTTATATGAATTTATTGAACCTTCAGCGCAACAACACGATGATTTTTTTAAAATTTTAAAACAACATCAGATCAGTGTGTCGGATTTTAGACAACATTTTAAACATTATATACCACATCAAAATCGCAGCATGAGTATTTTTGATTCTTATGTTGCGGATTATTTACTTGAACACTTTTCACAACAGAAAGTCTTGAATAAAAATATGACTTGGCAAGGTTTGTTTCAACATGCTTATGAATGGCATCAGCAGCTTGAGTTTGATGTGGCATTAAGCCATTTGAAATATAAAGTAAATATTGAAGAATGGGAGCGGTTGTCACCTGAAGCTGTCATTTATTTTGAAGAATGGTATTTTGAAGAATTACATCAGTTACAACGTGTCATTCAAGAATCTGTAGATTATAAACATTGCTTAGCGCATGTTTATGCAGAGCGTATGTCCGTTTATGAATATGTCGCATTTCATGTCTATGCGGAACAAAATCCTGAACAATGTTTAACTTTAGGCTGTTTGTATCAAAATGGGCAGTTACAATTTGATCAGTTGAAATATCCGAGTAATCGTGCCGCAGATGAAGCGTGTTTAAATAAAGTCTACGCATTTATTGCAGAATTTAATTTAACACTTCGTAAAAAAGCAGCAGATGCACGGATTTTTGCTTAAAAACTTAACATTTATGGCAAAAATCGTTAGGCTATAGCAGTCTGATAAGGTCTAGGTTGTTATGAAACAAGAAACTGCACTTAAATTAATGAAAACAGGTGAAAATGTCTTTTTGACAGGTTCCGCAGGTGCAGGAAAGACCTATACTTTAAATCAATACATCAACTATTTAAAAGTGCGAAAAGTTCCTGTCGCGATCACTGCATCTACAGGCATTGCAGCAACGCATATGAATGGAATGACAATCCATACATGGGCAGGGATTGGAATTAAAGACATACTTTCAGACGATGATTTAAAGCGGATGAAAGAACGTAAATACTTAAAAGAACATTTAGAAAATGCCCAAGTTTTGATTATTGATGAGATTTCGATGTTGCATGCAAAGCAACTCAATTTAGTCAATCAAGTTCTAAAATACTTTAAAGAATCCGATGAAGCTTTTGGTGGTATTCAAGTGATTGCTGCTGGAGATTTTTTCCAGTTACCCCCTGTAGGCAAAAATGATGAAAAAAATCGAGATAAATTCTGTTTTATGTCAAATGCTTGGGTTGAGGCGAAGTTTCGTGTGTGTTATTTAACGGAGCAATATCGCCAAGATGATTCTGCATTAAATGATATTTTAAATGCGATTCGAGCGCAGAGTATTCAAGCACAGCATATTCAGGCTTTACAAGCGACAAAAAATCAAGATATTGGCGATACTTATACCCGTTTATATACACATAATATGGATGTCGATAGTCTTAATTTTAAACATTTAAATGAAATTTCAGGTAAAGAACATCAGTTTGTTGCTGTCACAGATGGCAATGAAAAACTCATTGAAACCTTAAAGTCTTCAGTACGTGCGCCTGATGAGTTAACGCTAAAAAAACATGCCAAAGTGATGTTTGTAAAAAACAATTTTGATATGGGCTATATTAACGGCAGTCTGGGTGAGGTGATTGGTTTTGAGGAAGATGATGAATTAGGCATTTTGCCAAAAGTTAAACTCAATGACGGAACAACATTATTAGTAGAGCCTGAAACATGGTCAGTGGATAATGATGCAGGTAAAACCATCGCGAGTTTACAACAAGTACCTTTGCGTTTGGCTTGGGCGATCACGATCCATAAATCACAAGGCATGACGCTAGAAGCAGCGGAGATTAATCTCACACATACCTTTGAAAAAGGACAAGGCTATGTCGCACTTTCACGTTTAAAATCTATAGATGGATTACGTTTACTTGGTTTTAATGAGCAAGCTTTAGAGTTAGACAGTTTAGCCATTAAAGCAGATCGACGTTTTCAGGAGTTATCAACGGAAGCTGAACAGAATTTTGCAGAAACGGACTTAACAGTACAACACAATGCATTTATTCGTCATTGTGGAGGGACTTTAAATGCAACTGAAATTCAACGCAATGAGAAAAAGCTGGCAAAAAATAATGGCAAAACTAGCTATGCCACAGCAACTTTAGATGAAACACGTGAATTATTTGAAAATGGTTATGACATTCAAGATATTGCACAAGAACGTGGTTTGACCCCTGCAACGATTATTAACCATTTAGCCAAACTACATCGTGAACAAGGTTTAGATATTTCAGTGGCAAGCCCAGATGAAAATGTACTTGAGCAAGTTCGAAAAATTTATAAAAAACTGCAAAAAAGACAAGATCCAAGTCATTTTAGTGAAGATGGTAACATAAAGTTGCGTCCTATAGTCGAGCTAAGTAGTCCTCGTATGGGATATGACCAAGTACGCTTGGCATTATTATTTATTGAATAAATTCTTATAAAGACCGCTTGTATTTTTTTAGTCAAAACAATAGTCAAAACAATCATTGCTTAAAATAGATAGATGATTGTTTTGGCTTATTGAATTTACGCTTGTTTAATTTGCCATTTTTAAAATATTTATAAAAGGTGACTTGAGTTTTTTATAGATAATGGCATAGTGATTGCTACACAATAATAAATATTATTGCAGGAGAGATGTCTTCTGTAGACACGCCGAAGGAGCAACGACCCCGGAAACTCTCAGGCAAAAGGACTGTAATAATAAACAAGATCTGGAGAGTAGTCATTTAGGTGACTCACCGAAGGGGATGGAAAAAATACATAGGTGTGTATTTGTATCCGAAGCTCTCAGGTACCAATGACAGATGGGGCATACATGAAATTTTGTATTTCAAAGGAGTATGCACATGCGTCATATTGTTGTAATTGGTGCGGGAATCACAGGTGTAACAACAGCTTATGAATTAGCCCAACTTGGTTATGCTGTCACTGTTATAGACAGACATCTTTTTCCTGCAATGGATACTTCTTTTGCCAATGGTGGACAATTATCTGCTTGTAATGCAGAAGTTTGGAATCAAAAAGCCACAGTACTCAAGGGTATAAAGTGGATGTCTAAAAAAAATGCACCTTTATTATTAAATCCTTCTTTTAGTTTGCATAAATATAGCTGGCTAATGGAATTTTTAGGAAATATTAAACATTATCAAGCCAATACCAAAGAAACAGTACGTTTAGCCTTGTTGGCAAGAGCACGTTTATTTGAAATTGCAGAACAAGAAAACATTCAGTTTGACTTAGAAAAACGTGGAATTTTACATTTTTATCATAATGAAGCTGATTATAAGGTTGCAACCTCAGTCAACGATTTGTTGTGTGCAGGTGGTTTAGAGCGCCATGCAATTACTCCTGAGGAAATTACTCAAATTGAGCCGAGTTTAACAGGCAATTATTATGGTGGTTTTTATTGTCCTAAAGATGCAACAGGTGATATTCATAAGTTTACGATGGGCTTAGCCAAAGCTTCGGAACGATATGGCGTAAAATATTTGTTTGGGATGGAAGTTGCACATATAGAACGCAATTTACAAGGTATTCATATTCAGTACCATCCAAGTGCAGCCAATATGCAACAAGACTATACGGCTTTAGCTCAAATTTCTGCGGATGCCATTGTCATTTGTGGTGGGGTGGGAAGTTATCAATTGGCAGAAAAAATGGGTGATCGAGTGAATATTTATCCTGTTAAAGGGTATTCGATTACAGTGCAACTTGAAGATGAAGATAGCCAAAAAGGTGCGCCATGGGTCAGTTTATTAGATGAAAGTGCAAAAATTGTAACTTCACGCTTAGGTAAAAATCGTTTGCGTATCGCAGGTACTGCAGAGTTTAATGGCTATAATCGAGATATTCGCGCAGATCGTATTCAGCCTTTAGTTGATTGGGCAAATAAAAACTTTGAAATTTCAACAGAACATTGTACTCCTTGGGCAGGATTAAGACCAATGATGCCAAATATGATGCCTGTGGTTAAACGAGGAAAGCATGAACGCGTTTTTTATAATACAGGACACGGGCATTTAGGTTGGACACTTTCTGCTGCAACTGCGGTGATGATCAGTCAAGAAATTTCAAAAAATTATCCTATTTCATAACAGATGATGGTTACAAAAGGGGGAGCTTTTCCCCCAAATGTATCTTTAAAGTTGGGTAAAAATATCTTCTTTATTTAGACGAGATTTAGGGAGTTTAGCATTGAAATCAGATTCACTACGATAACCTAAAGTGAGTAGGGCAGAAGGAATAAGCCCTTTTTCTTCTAGCCCTAGTTCTTGGCTGATAATATCTTCATCAAAACCACCGATTGGTGTTGCATCAATGCCTTCAATGCCCGCAGCCAATAAAGCTTGACCAAGTGCAATAAAAGTTTGATTTTCTGCCCAACGCTGAATATCACCTTTTTCATTACGATAATAATCGACATAACCTGTGCGACTGTCTTTTTGACCTTGCTTTGCTTTTTCATCTTTAAAACGACCACTGAGATCATCTTGATTTAACAAGTTTTCTAAATGTTGTTCAGTAATGTCGGCTTGAGTACAAAATAAAATAG
This sequence comes from Acinetobacter sp. R933-2, assembly GCF_030325485.1. Lineage (NCBI taxonomy): Bacteria > Pseudomonadati > Pseudomonadota > Gammaproteobacteria > Moraxellales > Moraxellaceae > Acinetobacter > Acinetobacter sp. R933-2. Next base: position 114,192 of record NZ_JACAIJ010000005.1, on the reverse strand, counting down.
TGTGTGATGAATCTAAAACTTTGGGTGCATTATAAGCGTATTTACCCACAAGGGCTTTTGCAATACGTTGTTTGGCAGCATTATTGTCTGCAATAAAATAATGCCATGGTTGGATATTAATTGAAGAAGGTGCTAAACGTAAAACTTCAAGTAAACGTTCAAATTGTGCTTGAGGGATTTTTTGAGTGGCATCATAAGCTTTTGTGGTATAACGCTTTTTAGAAATACTGAGCAAATCCATAAGATAAGATTCCATTAATCGATAATTTTCGATTTTACTTTAATCTTCATGTAAAAGAAGAGCATTTTAAAATTTAGATATACATTTTATGGGTAAAGATTAATTTTAAAAGAAAATAGAATCAGATTTTTAAGCAATAACATCATATAAAATCAATATTTGTACTTTTATTTAATCAAGGTTTAATAAAACAGTTTTTGCAGTCATCGAGAAATAGTCAATGTTTGATCATACAAATCATTTCAAAAAAAAGTTGAAAACCCAACAACAAATTGGTTTGTGGGTGGGTTTAGCAGATGCCTATGGTGCTGAAATTGCAGCAAATGTCGGTTATGACTGGCTCTTGATTGATGGTGAACATGCACCAAACGATTTAAGAACAACATTATCACAACTCCAAAGTATCGCAGCATATCCTTCCCAAGCAGTTGTACGTCCACCTATTGGAAATGTGCAAATTATTAAGCAATTATTAGATATTGGCGCGCAAACTTTACTGATTCCAATGGTTGAAACAGTGGAGCAAGCTCAGCTTATGATCAAAGCGGTGAATTATCCACCTGTAGGCATTCGTGGCGTTGGTGCAGCCTTAGCACGAGCAACACGTTGGAACAGTATTCCTGATTATTATGCAACAGCACATGAAAATATCTGTTTATTGATTCAAATAGAGTCTGTGACAGGTCTAGAAAATTTAGACGAAATTTTAAAATTAGATGGAATAGATGGCGTATTTATTGGGGCAGTAGATTTATCTGCAAGTATGGGCTATCAAGGTGATCCTAACCATCCTGAAGTACAAAAAGTGGTTATAGATGCTATCCAACGTATTCGTGCAGCAGATAAAGCAGCAGGAATTTTATCAACACAACATGAAATGACACAGAAATATTTAGATTTAGGTACTGAATTTGTGGCAGTGGGTGTAGATACAAGTGTGTTAATGAATGGCTTAACACAGCTTTTGGCACAATATAAAGAAAATTGTAAAATTTCTATAAAAACAAATGGTTACTAATCTATGTGAAAAATATCACTTAATATACTTATTTCTTATAAGAAAAAATGAATTGTTGTAGGTGTATTAAGTGATTAAATTTAAATATTCTGCTGATAAATTGTGCGATTTGTTGGTATAATTGAGAAGCAAGTCACAACTTTAAGTTTTTTTGTCGTCGTTTCATTTGGGGCAATAAAAAATAATGGATGAATAATTTAAAAAATAATCAGCTATTAATGCAAAAAAAATCTTATTTTTTGGATATGGGGATATGCAAAAAATTGCAAGATGCATGAGTAAACTTGTTGTAATTTAAATTATTTTTATAAAAGTAGTGAAAAATACCTAATTTCAGGTATAGTGCAACAAAATTTATTCATTACTATAACTTGCTGTTTCCATAGTGAATTTTAGCAAGAGCTTAACAGAGAATGTTTTATTATGTCTAAAAATACGTTAATGGGGTTGGTCATTTTGGCAGTTTTTCCAGTTTTTTTGACGGGAGCTGTACATGCAGCGGATGATCAATTGTCGTCCTTAATCACACGGGTAAATACACAAACTAAAAATAGTGATGTGATTTCTCCTTTGGAAAATAAACTATTAGGACGAGCGAGTTGGAAAATAAAATGTCAGTACAAAGCTTTTGATGACATGAAAGCATGTGTGATGAGTAAAGGTCCAATTTCTATTTTACATATGAACAGCCAATATATTGTAAATATTGGAGATAAACACGAAAAAAATACAATGGCATTTGTTCGTGTAGATCAAGGCGACTCTCTACAAGAGCGTGAAGGGCTATTTAGAAATGGTACAAGCATTGTAGGACAGTTGAAACGTGGTAATTATGCCTATACACGTTTTCAACAAAACAAAGGTCAAGCTATAGAAAATAAAATTTCTTTAGTTGGTTTTACCGATGCATTTAATGATATGGAAGCACAATTTGCAAAATTAGGTGACGATAAAAATAATTTTTAAAATTTGGAATGTATAAAATTTAAAAACGCTATCATTTGATAGCGCTTATTTTTGCATTAATTTTTTAGTATGCATAATTTAAGTCAGTATATTTTGTCAAAGACATTTCGACATGGTCTTGAATAAACTTTTTGATATCTTCCGCAGTCATTGCTTTACCTTGATTGGTAATGACATGTTCTGAAGGTGCTTGTCCTGAAACAGTTAATTTATAAATAAAATTAACCACAACTTTGTATCCCGTATTTTGCTTGATAATGCATGTACTATATAAGTAGGCATGTTCTAAATTTAAATCTGTATGTGAAAAAATAAACTGTTCAAAAAGTTTGAGTGCTTGACCATCTTCTAAAGCTTTTAATTCATCAATCACTTTTTTTTCGTGATGAATTTCATAACGCTCTGAAATTGCTTTACCATCAATTAATAAAGCAACTTTATCATTTTCATGCTCAATTACAGTAATATTGCTAAAGGTCGACATAAGAACTCATGAGATCAGACAAAATAAACCTGAGTATGTTGGAAATAACCGTAAAATCAAAGTAAGCACCTGTATAAAAAGTCTAAATAAACAACAAATAAACCAAATTTTAATATTAAAGCCAATCAAATTTTAGCAATGTATGGGTGGATATTATCTTCTCTCTATTTTTATATTGTGCTTTAATGGGTCTAATGTTGCTAAACATCAAAATAATGTGATTTATTTAACAATAAATGTTGATTATGTTATTTGTTCTGTGTATTATGCGTTTCAAAGAAGGAGAATGTTGTAACCTTGGGGAAAGTTTTATATACCTGCCACATGATGTGCAGGTATTTTTTTTAACTGAGCCATCAACATTTGAATATTCTACTAATTGAAGGAAAAATTGTTCTAAAACTGAAGAGGGCTTTATGAAAAATAAACATAAAATCTATAGTTATAATATTGATCAACTTATCTATACATCCAAGAGTTTATTTTTTTTCATTGTGATGTTTTGTATGCTGACTTCTTTGGTTTATTTGATTGGGAACATTCATACGGGCTTATAATTTTATAAGATAAGCTCATTATTAAAAATGATAATAAAAGTAACATTTTTAGGACTTCATCAACTCAGATGAAGTTTTTTATTATATAAAACTATTATTTATAAATGATTTGCAAAATATAATGAGATATTAAGTAGTTTTTGTGCATTCTATTTGTAGTTTTTATAAATAAATATCAGTATTATCAGGTATTTATATGTAAAGTAATATTTCTATTAGATTGTGTAAGTATAATATTTGTTGTATAAGAAGTAATCAATAACGGAATAGGGAGATAAGATATGCTTGCTAAGTCTATGAGTTTCATATTCTTTTTATTGATGTATGTTGCACTTACAACCTTAGTATATTTAATAGGTCATGCAAGTTTGGGTTCATAGTTGAATTGATGATTGTAAAACTATTCGATATAAAGTGCAGATGCATAACTCAAGTCAAGTATAGTTATTAATATTATTTTTTAAAACAATAACCTGAATCATTGTAAAAAGGTTTGGGGGAAAAGCCTTTCAGTGATGAAGGGCTTTTTAGTATGTTAAATTTACTTTTTAGGATGACAAATCCAATCTTTTTCTTGGAAGTAAATAAAAAGATCATCATCTATTTAAAGCAGATATAAGAAAGTTCAGATTGAAATGCTGAGTGAAAATGAAATCTGCAATTCAAAAATTTCTTTGCATTGAAATGATTTTTTATTCTTTGAGTTTTTGATCACCATAATATTGTTTGCTTTTTGTATAGTTTAAAATTGAAATTAAATATTATTTTTTTGATTTATATGTATTTTTTATGTCACCATTATTTTGAAAATTCACATAACTTATATATTTTTTTGTTGGCTTTTTTATAAAAATAAGACAAGGTCTAATAAAATAAGGCATAGGAACATGTCAAGACAAAAAATAAAGTTATTGGCTTTATCTGGTTTTCTTATTTGTTTGCAAACAGCACAAGCCAATGGTTTGTCACAACTCAGTGATGAAGAATTATCAAATATTGAAGGTCAGGCGTTATTTAATTTAAATAAAACAGACAATAGTAGCCAAGGTTTAAGTTTCTATCGTTTAGGCATGGAAGCTGAGATTGCTTTAAACGCCAATATTAAAAAACTACAACTCGGATGTGGTGGCTCAAAAGGCGCAGGTTGCGATATTGATATTGATAATGTTGCTTTAACAGGGATTACGACCAGCAATGCACAAGGTGCAGGCGCAACGACAGATTTTATTTTGAATAACCCTTTTGTTGAGTTTGCAATTTCAAACTCAAACCAAGCTTCAACACGAAGTATTGAAGGTTTTCGTTTAGGTGCACTTTCGGCATTGGGTATGATGAGTTTGGGTTCAAATGAAAATACATCAACTTTAACTGATGATACTGGTATTAACTCATTGAGTGGTGATATTGGTGTGCGTGTGACCAATGCAAATATTAATGGCATCAATATTACTTTAATTGGGACAGCAAATGCTCGCGTGAATGACTATTCAGGAACAATTATTGCGGATCGTTCTACAAGTTTTAGTTTAACGGGTTTAAAGGCAACAGCTCGCTTAATGTTGGGTGGTTTTATTCCTGTACCCATAGATTTGCAGTTAACTGCAAATATGAACAATATTCCTTTTAATACAGCACATCGACTACAAGTATCTGATGTTAATGGTAATCCGACAAGTGGTGCGTATTTATCTTTACAGAAAAAAGATATTAATTGGCAAAACATTGCCACAGGGCAATGGAATAATATCGCAGCTAAAAAAGGTTGGTGGCTCTCTGTTCCTGATACTCAGTTTGCGAATTTAACCATGGATGGCTCAGGTGTACGTTTATCTGCTTTAGATGCAATTGGAGGGATTTTAGGTGCAACCGTAGATATTCCTGCAATGGATCTAGGTCAAAGACCTGTAAATAACTGTTATGGCACTCTAAAATTTTGCTAATGATCATGGTACTGGATAAAAACTTTTACCCAATACCGAAACAGAACTAAAAATAAATACCATATGTTGCAGATGAGTTTATTTAAGGATGATATTGCTCCAAGACTCATACAATTTAACGGCAGTAGAAAAATCGCTATTTGGTTCTGCTAAAGCATTTGCAGCTTGAATCAAACTTTGTGTTAAGCCAATCACAGGCGCTGAAAGTCGTGCATCACGAATGAGATCTACAGCTATTCCTGTGTCTTTGGCTAAAAGAGGTAAAGCGAAAGTAAGAGGAAATTCACGATTTAAAATCCGTTGTGGTAAAGCAGTTTCTGTAACCCCACTTTTTCCACTTGATGCATTGATACAAGCCAAAGCTTCGTTTAAGTCTACGCCATGTGCTTTAAGCGTTGTAAAGCCTTCTGCTGCTGCACATAAATGTACCGCCATCATCATATTATTAATGGCTTTAACTGCAAAACCTGCACCTGAACTTCCGACTAATTTAATCAGTGAACCCATTGCTTGCATTGCAGGTAAAGCCCTTTGAAAAGCCGCAGCATCACCACCGACCATAAATGTTAGAGTCGCGTTTTCTGCCCCAATAGTTTGTCCACTTACAGGAGCATCTAAAAAATAAATACCTTGCTTTGCTAAATAGTCGGCTTGAGCTTTCGCTGTATCGGGTACACCACTGGTACAATCTATCCAAATGCTGCCTTTTTTGGGGCTAACTTGCGCTAAGATTCCATCTACATCTTGGCTCGTTGGTAAGCAAGAAAAAATAATATCTGCTTGCACCGCTTGTTGTAGATCTACAGCTTGAGTTCCAAACTCACTCGCATGTTGCTTGGCTTTTTCAGAATTTCGATTCCAGACATATACGTCATTAAAATGTGTTGGTAAATGTGCTGCCATACGGTAACCCATAGCGCCTAAACCAATAAATGCAACAGACTGGATCATATTAAATTCCTAAATTTTTGTTGAACGTTCATCTAACCAAAGTGCCAGAGTCGGCCAAAACTCTTCAGCGCTTTTTTGACTTGACATTAAACCTAAATGTCCGCCAGGAATTAGAGTAAACGTGACATCTTGGCTATTTGTCAATTGGCTCAAAGGCTGAACTGCTGCGGCAGTTACCATTTGGTCATTGCGACCTGCACCGATCATCAAAGAGCAATCAATATTTTTTAATTCAATTTTTTTATTTTTAAGTTGAATTACACCATTTTTAAGTGGGTTTTGTAACCAAACATTAAAGAGCATGTCATGATTTACACCTCCTGGATAATCAATCATATGATTTAAAAAATTACCCAAAGTTGCATGCTCATGCAAAAGCTGTTCATTGTCTAAATTAAGTAGAAGTTGTTTATGTCCTTCATACCAACCTTTAGGGTCTAAAATTTTAAAACCAATTGCATTTAAAATGCCAGGTGTATGTAGGATTTTTTTGGGAATAATACCTTGATAAATTGATTGCTGAATTTTATGATTTTTAGATAACAGCATATTGATTTTTTTATACAGTTTTCCAATACCACCAGAAGAATAACTGTCAATTGGACTCGCCATGACCATCAGGTTTTTGACATAGTTTGGTTGACGTAGTGCGGTATAAAGTAAAACAAAAATACCTGCCATACTCCAACCATGCAAAGAAATTTGCTCACTTTGAGCATGTTCACGAATGCGATCAATGCAATAAGGAATAGCTTCATCAATAAAGTTTAAAAAATTCAGGTAATAATGTTTATAGCTGAGTTTGCCCCAATCCAATAAATAAACATCAAAGCCTTGTTCAGTAAAATATTTAATTAAAGAACGATAAGGATATAAGTCATAAATAGACATGTTAATTGCTAAAGGTGCAACAAAAACCAAAGGCTCTTGGTATTTTCGTTCTGTTGCAGCATAAAAACGAATTTTTGCATGCTTATAATGACCAATCACTTCATAAGGCGTACTTTGTGATAAAACCAAAGATTTACCATTGAAGATACGTCTTGAAAGGTTTTTGATTTTGTTCGAACGAACTGGAGAAATACTCTTGAATTGTTCCATAAACCGTTTTTGTCCAAAAATCATAAAAGTTTGATCGAAGTCTAAGCGATAATTTCATATTATACCTTGACCTTAAATACACTAGACGCTCAAAATGTTAGCAATACTTTGCAAAGGCAGTGAATAACTGAATTTAAGATGAGCCAACAAGACGACCTAGAATACCAACTTGATACATTAGCAATTCGTACAGGTCACACACGTAGTTTTGAGGGTGAACATAGTGAGCCAATTTTCTTAACGTCATCTTTTGTTTGTGAAAGTGCTGCCGATGCAGCAGCTAAGTTTTCAGGACAAGTTGAAGGAAATACTTACTCTCGTTATACCAACCCAACTGTACAAACTTTTGAAAAACGTTTGGCTGTTTTAGATGGTGCAGAACGCGCAGTAGCAACAAGCTCAGGTATGGCAGCGGTACATGCAGTATGTATGGCATATCTTAAAGCGGGCGATCATGTGATTTGTTCACGTGCTGTATTTGGCTCAATTATTTCTTTATTTGAAAAATATGTTGTTAAATTTGCTGTAGAAGTCACATTTGTTGATTTAGAAGATTTAGATGCTTGGAAGCAAGCAATCCGTCCAAATACACGTTTACTTTTTATTGAAACACCTTCTAATCCACTTGCACAAGTGGGTGATATGCAAGCCATTGCAGATATTGCGCATGAGCATGGTGCTTTATTTGCTGTAGACAATACGTTCTGTACGCCAGTATTACAACAACCGATTAAATTTGGTGCAGACCTTATTGTTTATTCATCAACTAAATATATTGATGGTCAAGGTCGCGCGTTGGGTGGTGCGGTGGTGGGTAAAGATAAACTGGTTGAAGAAATTAACGGTGTAATTCGTACTTTAGGTAATTCAATGAGTCCATTTAATGCATGGATTTTCCTAAAAGGTTTAGAAACGCTCAGTCTACGCATGAAAGCACACTGTGAAAGTGCTCAAAAACTTGCAGAATGGCTAGATGCTCATCCAAAAATTGAAAAAGTTTATTATGCTGGTTTACCCAACCATGCTGGGCATGAATTGGCGAAAAAACAACAATCAGGTTTTGGTGGTGTTGTATCTTTTGTTGTTAAAGGTGAGCGTCAAGGTGCATGGACTGTCATTGATCAGACACGTTTCCTTTCAATCACCAGTAATTTAGGTGATGTAAAATCAACGATTACGCATCCTGCAACAACCTCACATGGTAGAATGTCAGCGGAAGCCAAAGCAGCCGCAGGGATTGAGGAAGGTTTAATCCGTGTATCTGTTGGATTAGAAAATATTGATGATATTATTCGCGATCTATCTCGTGGTTTAGATTTAATTTAATTCGCTATTTTCAGTAGATTTAATTTTTTTTGGAGACATTTATGAATGTTCAAATGTTAATGCAGCAAGCACAACGCATGCAAAAAGAAATGGAAAATAATGTAAAAAAAGCAAAGGAAGAGCTTGCTCAAACAGAAGTTCATGCTGAAGCAGGTGGTGGTTTAGTTAAAGTCACAATGACTTGCCGTAATGTGGTTAAACGCATTGAAATTAGCCCAGATTTATTGCAAGACGATCCTGACATGATTGAAGATTTAATTGCTGCGGCAATCAATGATGCTGCACGTCAAGCTGAAACTGTGTCTGAAGCAAAAATGAAAGAAGCAAACTCTGGGATGGGCTTGCCACCAGGTCTTGCGGGCATGTTCTAAGGGTTGCCGCATCAGTGTTTAGCAATCGTTTTGATCAGCTTGTACAAGCCTTAAGAGTACTGCCAAGTGTAGGACCAAAGTCAGCTCAACGTATGGCTTTACACTTGATCATGAAAAATAAAGAAGGCGCGATCGGTTTGGCAAATGCCTTAAATGAGGCGACTTCTTATATTCATGAATGTGCTATTTGTCATTCTTTGACTGAAAATGATGTCTGTGACATTTGTTCTTCACATGACCGAGATGAACATCTACTTTGTGTCGTTGAGTCTCCAGCAGACGTGATGGCGATTGAGCAAAGTGGTAGTTTTCGAGGGAAATATCATGTGCTTGGAGGGCATTTGTCACCTTTAGATGGCATAGGTCCTGAAGAAATAGGGATTCCATATTTAGTGCAAAGATTATCTCAAGGAGAGATTCATGAGGTTATTTTAGCAACCAATGCCACTGTTGAAGGACAAGCCACAGCACATTATTTGGTAGAAGCAACCAAACATTTAAACTTGCAAATGACGCGTATTGCACAAGGTGTACCTCAAGGAGGTGAGCTTGAATATGTAGATAGTCATACCTTGAGTCAAGCTGTTCATAATCGAATGAAAATGAAATAAGCACATTATGTGCTTATTTTTTTATTTAATTTTATGAAAATGAAATGATTCGTGTTTTTCCTAAAACTTTATTTTTTGAAATATAAATATTTACAATTGTCCTTCATAAATGTTACTCAATGCTCGTGATTTTGTGCCACGATGCAAAAAGATCATGAGAGTGATTGTTTTCAGGTGATATTCATATATAAATGGATTTGTATAGAGATTAAGTGTTAAAAACTATTTTTAAAATAGATTTGTTGTATTGATATTGCTGAAAAATATAGCTTTTGTTGTAAATTATCTTAAATTTATTATATTTATATTTTATATATTAGGGTAAAATCAACAAATCATTTAAATGCAACATTTGACGCTAACAGGCATGTTTCAATTTATTAATCAACAAAATGAACTCGACCACGTTATTCAGTTAATGCGTCAAAGTTCTGTTTATGGTCTTGATACAGAATTTATAAAGGTCGACACCTTATGGCCAAAACTTGGAGTTTTTCAAATTAATGTTGAAAATCAAGTATTTTTGCTTGATGGTACAACACTTGATTTATCTGCATTTTGGTCATCAATTTATCAAGCGGAACAAAATATATTTCATGCATGTAGTGAGGATATTGATTTGATTTATCATTATTCTCAAAAAAACTGCTTAGAAAATGTTTTTGATACTCAAGTTGCCATGTCTTTTTTAGGACATGGGTTGCAAGTGAGTTATCAATTAGCACTCAAAACTATATTAGATATCGAGATAGACAAGGATCAAACGCGTTCTGATTGGTTAGCGCGACCATTAACGTGTAAACAAATGGATTATGCTGCAAATGATGTTTTGTATATTGTGCAGCTTGCAAATCATCTGAAAGCGCAGTTGCAAGCCAAAGGTTTGTATGAATGTGTGATTGAAGATTGTAATCATTTGACATACGAAATTGCACAGGAAACGCCAAAAGATAAATTATATTCTGATCTTGGAAATTATCGACATTCACGTAAACAGTTGATGCAATTACAACAATTGAGTTTGTGGCGTGAAGAGTTGGCTAAAGCGTTAAATCAACCTCGAAGTTTTATTTTAAAAAATTCAACCATGAATGATTTGGTTGAAAAAAATCCAAAAAATAACTTTCAGTTGGCTCAGGCAAAAGATATTCGTCCAAATATTGTACGTGAGCACGGTAAAACGATTTTAGATTTATTAAAATTTTTACCTGCAATGGACGATTGGCCTTTGCGTATTGCTAAACCTATTAAGCATTCTTCTCAAGGTGTTACGCAAGCAGTGGATGATTTAATTCAAAACGTTGCAAATGAAATGCAAACACCTAAAGAAGTATTAATGCGAAAAAAATGGTTGAATGCATTATATCAACATGTTGTTTTTCATCGTAATGAGCAGGATCTACCACGTTATTTGCTTGGGTGGCGCTATGATGTTCTAACTCAGCCTTTGATTCGTTTATTGTCCAAGGATAAGCCTTATTTGTCTGCACAAATGGAAGTTTACCCATAGATTAAATTGAAACTTTGCGCTATATAAATAAATTGGTTAAAGAATTTACAAACAGCACAAAATAACGACTGATGCGTTAACAAACACTAATGTATCTGTTGTTTTTTTCATGTATGCTGTCCCTTGAGTTTTTAGTAACACTGTTGAATAAAATGCATTGTGATATTTATAAGTCAAGCAAAAAAGATGAAATGTATCTTTATGTAGCGCGTCCAAATCATCCAAATGAAGATGAAAATGCTGATCCATTAGCAGCTTTATCTGAGCCTTTACGTGCTGCGTTTGGTCGAGCAACACATGTGATGCACCTTGAATTAACTGAATCTCGTAAATTAGCACGTGTAAATGTGTTACATGTCATTGATTCATTACAAACAAAAGGCTTTTTCTTACAAATGCCGCCAGAAGGTTTAATTAATCCAAATGCGGTAGAGCCAGAGGGTTTACGCGGTGCTTGATCAATTATCAGGAATATGGGCAAATATTGCAGAAGTACTCGATTCTATCCCTGAAGACAGTATAGCGGTTACTGTCTATGTTCTTGGGGCATTGATTATATTGTGGTGTTGGTCTTCGATTGCAAAACGATTGCCTTCACCATTAGGCGGGATTACATGGATTATTGTATTTGCTGTGATAGCAACGCCAACAATTTCAGAAGGACCTAATTCTGCAATTGCACCTGCAATTTTTGGATTAATGTTTGGTATTTTAACTAAAGATAATCCACTCATTTGGTCAAATGCAGCACTTATTACTTTTGTGATTGGTGTGGGCTTAATGCTAGGCTATTTCTGGTCTAAGTATAAAGCCAATAAAAATACACTGCAAAAAACCACAGTCACTAAAAAAGTTTCACCACTTTAAATATTAAAAATAAAGGTTATTTATGTCTGTTGATGCTCAACAATTTACAGGTACGTCTCAATATATCGCGACGGATAGTTTAAAGCTTGCTGTCAAAGCAGCACGTGCATTACAAAAACCACTTTTAGTCAAAGGTGAGCCGGGAACGGGTAAAACCTTACTTGCAGAGCAAGTGGCTGAAAGTTTGGGACTTAAGTTGATTACTTGGCACATCAAGTCAACCACCAAAGCTCAGCAAGGCTTATACGAATATGATGCGGTTTCACGTTTACGTGACAGCCAGTTGGGTGATGATCGTGTCTATGACATTAAAAACTATATCAAACCAGGTAAGTTGTGGGAAGCCTTCACCAGCGAAGAACGCTGTGTGTTATTGATTGATGAAATTGATAAAGCGGACATTGAGTTTCCAAATGACTTGTTGCATGAACTCGACAAAATGTCGTTCTTTGTGTATGAAACAGGTGAAACCATCACTGCAACACAACGTCCAATCGTCATCATCACTTCAAATAATGAAAAAGAACTGCCAGATGCATTTTTACGTCGCTGCTTCTTCCATTATATTGAATTTCCTGATGAAGCCACCATGCGTGAAATTATTGCGGTGCATTTCCCAAGTATTTCAGGCACTTTGGTTTCTGAAGCCTTACAGGTTTTCTTTAAACTGCGTCAGGTTCCGGGGCTGAAAAAACCACCTTCAACCTCTGAATTGATTGATTGGCTCAGCCTGCTCATGGCGGATGACATGCCAGAAGATGTATTGCGTAATCATGACAAATCTAAAGCAATTCCACCTTTATATGGCGCACTGATCAAAAATGAGCAAGATGTACAGTTGCTTGAGCGTCTTGCATTTATGTCACGTCGTTAATGAGGAGAGCGCAACATGTTTGTGCGATTGTTTTATACCCTCAGAAAATATGGCATTCCTGTTTCGACACGTGAGCTGATCGATTTAAATCAGGCGGTCAGTGAAGGTTTGGTGTTTGCAGATCAAAATGATTTCTATCAATTGGTCAAAACGGTCATGGTCAAGGATGAGCGTTTCTTTGACAAATATGACCGTGCCATGAAAGATTATTTTGAGGGTATTCAAACCTTTGATATCGATGATTTGCTCAGTAAGGTGCAGAAATTACCCAAAGACTGGTTTGATCTGGAGTTGCTTGAAAAGCATCTGACCCCTGAACAACGTGCCGAACTGATGAAAGCGGGTTCGCTTGAAGAATTGATGAAAATGCTGGAAGAACGGTTACGTGAACAGCATAAAAAGCATCAAGGCGGCAACCGCATGGTCGGTACAGGGGGCACATCACCGTTTGGTGCGTTTGGTGACCATCCTGAAGGTGTGCGGATTGGTGGTCCAAGTCGCAAAAACTCTGCTGTTAAAGTCTGGGAGCAACGTAAATATCAAAATCTGGATGATGAACAGATTTTAGGTACTCGGCAAATGCAAATGGCATTGCGTCGTTTACGTAAATTTGCCCGTCAGGGTGCTGCTGAAGAGTTGGACATTAACGGGACAATTTACGAAACCGCCAAGCAGGGCATACTTGATGTGCAAATGGTGCCTGAGCGTCGTAATCGCATTAAAGTATTGATGTTGTTTGATGTGGGTGGATCGATGGATTCGCACATTGCACAATGTGAAAAACTCTTCAGTGCGGCAAAGACAGAATTTAAAACTTTGGAATATTTTTATTTCCATAACTGTTTATATGATTATGTCTGGAAAGATAATTTCCGTCGTTCATCAACACGAATGAATACTTGGGATTTATTCAATACTTATGGTAAAGATTATCGGGTCATCGTGGTTGGTGATGCGAGTATGGCGCCTTATGAGCTTCGATCGGTCGGTGGTTCGGTGGAATACAATAATGAGGAAGCAGGCGAAGTCTGGCTACGTCGTTTGCGCAATCATTTTGAAAAAACCGCATGGTTAAATCCTGAAGAGCAAAATTATTGGCACTATACCCAAACCATTGCCTTCATTAAGCAAATTTTTGATGATCATATGTTCCCAATGACTTTAAAAGGCATTGAGGATATGACCAAGTATTTGTCACGTTAAATAAGTAGCATAAGTTGTTTATTTAAAATAAGTTTATTGTTTTGTATGTTGTAGAAGTGGGATCAGGGGATCAACATGAACCATCAAATAAATGGAATTGCTTTACCAAATGAAGAAGGTTTTTTTGGTGAATATGGGGGTCAGTTTATCCCACCACATTTAAAACAGGCAATGGATGATATTAATGTCGCTTATGAAGAAATTCGTCATACAGTAGAGTTTCAAAAGGAATTGGCAGATTTATTTGCCCATTATGTCGGTCGTCCAAGTCCATTATTTCATGCAAAACGCCTGTCTGAACAACTGGGCGGTGCGCAGATTTATTTAAAACGTGAAGATTTAAATCATACAGGCGCGCATAAAATTAACCATTGTCTGGGTGAAGCCTTACTTGCAAAATATATGGGCAAAACTAAAGTGATTGCTGAAACAGGTGCAGGGCAACATGGTGTGGCTTTGGCAACGGCTTGTGCTTTAGTTGGTATTCCATGTGAAATTCATATGGGACAGGTGGATATTGAAAAAGAACATCCAAATGTCGTGAAAATGAAGATTTTGGGTGCAAATCTCATTTCTGTAACACGTGGTACAGCCACTTTAAAAGATGCTGTAGACAGTGCATTTGATGAGTATTTAAAAGATCCAACCAACTTTATTTATGCGATTGGTTCTGTGGTTGGGCCGCATCCTTTCCCGAAAATGGTGCGTGATTTCCAATCAATTATTGGTGATGAAATTAAAGTTCAAACACAAGATCAGTTTGGTGCGCAGCCTGACTATGTGGTGGCGTGTGTGGGTGGTGGTTCAAATGCAGTGGGTGCTTTTACTGCATTTTTAAATGATGCAGAAGTGAAACTGGTGGGTGTAGAACCTGCGGGTCATGGTTTGGACACAGACATGCATTCAGCAACATTGACATTGGGTAAGCCAAGCCAATTGCATGGTATGGCGTGTTATGTATTGGAAGATGAGCAAGGTGAGCCTTTACCTGTGCATTCGATCGCATCGGGTCTGGACTATCCGGGTGTTGGTCCGCAGCACAGTTTCTTAAAAGATATTGGTCGTGTTGAATATTCAACTGCAACTGATCAGGAATGTCTAGATGCCTTTATGACACTGTCTCGTGTTGAAGGAATTGTACCTGCATTGGAAAGTTCTCATGCAGTGGCATGGGCAATTCGTGAAGCGCCAAAACTGGCAAAAGACATTAACATTGTGGTTAATCTGTCAGGTCGTGGTGACAAAGATGCCGATTATGTGGCTGCGAAACTGGGCTTGAACTAAGTTTTGATCGAAATTTTGTGATTCAATTAAAAACCTCTCGATTTGAGAGGTTTTTTTTACAAGTCAAACTGTAGATCAATTAACCTGAAATATATTGCTGTAATTGTTCAATGAGTTTGCGTTGATCTTCCATCGTGGCTTTTACTAAATCTCCAATAGATACTAAGCCAAGGAGTTCATTGTTTTCTATTACAGGTAAATGGCGAATGTGACGATCAGTCATGAGCGCTAAGCATTCATCAACAGTATTTGAGCGAGTGACTGAAAGGACTTTATTTGTCATAATTTCAGCAACAGTAGTGTGGTCAGAGGTACGCTGCATGAGGGCAATTTTGCGAGTATAGTCACGTTCAGAGAGAATGCCCACAACAGTAGAGTCTTCGGCAACCACGACTGCGCCAATGCCTTTATTTGCCATAAGTGTAATGGCTTCTAAAACGGTTGCTTCAGGGCGAATGGTATGGATTTCTTGTCCGATTTTATTTTGGATAACTTGGGCAACTGTGGTCATAATTATTGTTCCTTGCGATTTTTATTGCATTCTTTTAACTTAACTATATTTTAAAAGAATGCAAATACTTTTGTATGACAATCACAGAAAAAATAGTATTTTGTTTCATTTTTAATCAAATTTTATTTGAATAATCAAATAACACGCTTCAATGGCAAGATTGAAGCGTGACTAAATATTTGTTTGGTTTAAATTGCGTGGAATGGTAGTGAATTGTTGAAGAAGAATTGGTGCATTTGTAAAGTTGAGAGTTTAAATTTACGACCTGAAGAATTAAATAAAGCAGGTTTTACATTTAAGCGGGTAAGTGTTGGTAGTAGCGCTTCCTGAAAATCTTTTGGAGTGATTTTACGTGGCGTATACTGTGGCCAATGCAGGCTTGCGTATTGATAAGCTTGCAAAGAATTTAACCAAAAAGGAAAAAATACATCATTTTTGTCGGTCTTCATTGCCCAACCCTGATGATATAAACCCCATAAAACTCCGCAATACATAAAAGATTTAAGAATTGAAAGTTTGATGATTAGTTCTTTGGAAATTGGTTGAAGATGGATAAATTTTTTCATGATAAACAATCGCATTTGATTCTCCATCATTGTAAGTGATTCAGCTATGCTTTAAATGAAAGCTTCGTGTTAAATCGTAAATAATTATGAAAATAAGCATTAAAAAACGCCACCTAGGTGACGTTGTATTATGCTTGCATGGTTGCCATCTTTTGCCAATATTGTGCTTTTAAAGAATCGCGTTCTACACGGAAACCTTGATAATAAAGTTCTGCTAAGAACATTGCTGCTTTACCATGACCTGCTTTTGCTGCGTCTTCAAGTTGTTTTACTGCATCTATAAAATTCATTTCTGAATGAATTGTATTTACCGCACTTGCATACACATGTTCTAAGTCATGTTGAGAGATTTGATGAATCATATATAACTCCTTATTGTAATTATGATCATTTACAAGACCTCCCATGAGGTCTTTTATTTACATTGCTAACTAATCTAACTTATCTGTATTAAACTAATATTACAATTTACTTAACTTGTCAACTATTATTTTTGAGCAATATAGAATAACTTAAGATTACATGATTAAACATTAATCAATCATGATTTTTATTAAAATCTATATGAGGAAGACTAAAAAAGGGAGAACAAAGATGATAAACACAATAGATGGTTTTAATTTTGATGTACCTCCAGCTGAGTCTCAAATAGTTGCACTCGCGCAGTATCACCGCAAACAATTGGACGAAGCAATTTTCCACCAAGAAATACATCTAGGAGAGTTTTGTTTAGCGCAAAGGAAGCGTATTTACGATTATACACGAAATCTAGAACCTTTGCAAAAAATGGGTTTTTATCGAATATACGATGGGGAATTACGTCGCTTAGCCGATGACGATGATTTACATCCAGCTCATGCAGAAGGGGGAGTGAGTGTTTTTGCAGTATTTTTGGTTTTAGCAATTATTGCATTAATTTTATACTTTGCAGTGATTCGTAGTATGTTGAACTAAATGTTTAATTTAGCTATTTTTGATGAATTCACTGGGTTATTAGGCACATTGTTGTTTAATAACCCTTAAATTTGTATGCTTTTTCTCTAAACACTATATTTTTCACTGCCTCAAGATTACACTAAGAATTCATTCGAGGTAGTACATGCTCATATCAAAAAATCAAATTTTACAATTAAAGTCACACATGACTTTAGAGTCTTTTTTGAAAATGGGGATCATGATCGTTGTGGTCTTTATTTTGCTTGTTTCAGGTTACACGCTGATTCGTCCAATCAGTCCTGAAAAATATCATCAAGTGAGTAAATTATCATTACAAGCCCAATATCCTCGTACCCAAGATTTAGCAAAATATTTACAAACACAACCTTATATTTCTACACATCAATATTTTAGATTAATGCGTGCACATGCTTATGAAGCTGTACGTATTAAAGAATATCCAGCAATGGCGATTGAAGATGAATAACGATCAATAGGCAAATTTTTAAGCGATTAAGACTGTATTATTCTTCACTTTTTTGACCATTTTTCATGCTTTTACTCGCGATGTTTGATTCTACTTCAGGTGTGATAATGCCTAAATTTTGATTTAACATTTTTTTCAATGCTTCTTGATCAAGCTGTTCGGCAACAATCACAAAAGTAAGCCGATCTGCACGAATATGTTTTTGAAGTGCGGCTTGAATCTGTTTGGCTGTTATTTTACTAAGTTGTTGTTGATATTGAGTCAGATAATCTGAAGGTAAATGATAGAAGCCAATCGCTGCTAATTGTGCATTAATATTCGCATTACTGCTAAATGACATTGGAAAAGAACGCAACATTCCTTCTTTGGTTTCTTCAAGCTGTTTACGTTGAATCGGTTGTTTTACAAAGTCAATTAATGCTTGATGAGCAACGCGGATACTTTCCATCATTTGTTCTTGTTGTGTACCATAACTTAAACTAAATAAGCCTTTTGCTTGGGTTGAGGATAACGTACTATAAGCACCATAAGTATAACCGCGTTTTACACGTAACTCTTTCATTAAAATAGAATTAAATCCACTTCCTCCAAACATTTGATTGGCGACTTCTAATGCGACTCGATCGGGGTCTGAGCGTGTAATTGCTAAATGCCCCATCATAATATTCGCTTGTTTAGATTGAAAAGGGATAAACTGAATATTAAAATCAGATTGGTCGATGGGTTCAGGAAGCTCGGGTGCTGCTATGCCTTGAGGGATGCTACTGGCGAATAAACTACCGAGTTGAGTGGCTTGTTCTGTGCTTAGATTGCCTGTAATAGAAATATTCATATTTTGTGCAACTAGCAATTGATTTCTAAATTGAATTAGCAATTCTGGTGTGATTTTTTGAATGCTAGCATTGGTGCCGACACTGGGCTCTGCATAAGGATGTTTGCCATAAATAGCACGATAAAAGCGAATGCCCATCAAGCGGCTAGGATTTTCTTGAACTTGCTTTTGCCCAATTTTGGTATTATTGAGGACTAAATTTAGACCAGAACTATTAAATGTCGCATGATTGAGTACATGTAACATCATATTGATTGCAGGATTTAGTTTCTGAGGGTCAGAAAGTACGCGTAAACGGACTGTAAACATATCTCGATAAGCATTAACGCTAAATTTAGCACCTAATCCTTCAAAAGTACTGGCAATTTGTTTGGCTGTATATTGATCTGTGCCTTCAGCCATCAGTTTGGCTGCCATATTCGCTAAACCCGACATGCCTTTTGCAATATTTTCGTCTTGTGCAGAACCTGCGTTAAAAGTCAGTTGAATATCCACAATGGGCAGATCTTGGGTCGAAACGAAAAGCGTTCTGACTTTTTGTGCATTATTTAATTCTTGGACAAATGGTGCTTGATAATTTTTTTGTTGATCCAAATTTTTTAAACTTTCCAATACATTGAGAGATTTTAAAGGTGTGTCGGTAGGTAATGGTTCTGCTTCTGTGGCATCTTCTGCACTAAATTCGGCTATGCTATAGCTTGAACATAAAAGTGTACTGATTAAAAGCAATAATTTTAAATTTGGCACTTAAAACTCCTGAATGGGCTTAGGGTTTATCTTTGGACTCAGGGCTTAAGTACAAGGTACTTAGATTATCTCGAACAAAGTAAATATTAGCGATGCGCTGTAAGTCTTGTGGTGTCACTTTGTCATAGTGTTGTGGTAACTCATCAATCAGACGGAAACTTAAACCGTTAACTTCTAAATTTCCGATCATATTCGCCTGTCCTGCGATATCATCTTGACTATAGACTAAGTTAGAAACGAAATTGTTTTTAACACGCTCTAGTTCGGCTTGATTTACCAATTCTGTTTTAAATAAATCCATTTCTTTTTGAATTGCGCTTTGTGCTTGTTCTAAGCTGACATTTTCTGAAGGTAAAGCAGAAATGGTAAATAAACTATCACCTCGATTATAGGGTTCATAGCTGACATTAATTGCAGTTAAGATTTTTTTATCACGAACTAAGCGGTCTTGTAGACGAGAAGAAATTCCTCCATCAAGTAAAGATTGAATAATAGTGAGCGCATAAGCATCTTGAGGGTTTTTAGCAGTTGCTAAAGAACGCACATTCCAAGCCATGTACAAATTTGGAACTTGAACAGGAAGCGCAAGTTCCATATGACGATAGCCTAAGCGATCAAACTCAAGTACATCATTACGGTCAGGTGTGGTTTTTTTCGCAATTGCACCAAAATATTTTTGTACTTGTTTTAAGGCTGGTTCTGCATTGATATCACCCACGATCACCAAAGTTGCATTATTGGGTGTGTACCATGTTTGATACCATTTTTTTAGATCATCAAGTTTAATATTGTGTAGATTTTTCATAAATCCAATCACAGGTTGACGATAATGACTGGTGGGATAAGCAATCCATTTAAAGCGTTCATATGCTAAATTTCGAGGATTATCATCAGTGCGTTGGCGTCTTTCTTCCATCACCACTTTGATTTCAGGTTCAAAATCTTGCTGTCGTAAAACTAAATTTCGCATGCGATCAGCTTCGAGTTCTAAAGCGAGAGGAAAGTATTTTTTAGGATAGAGTTGATAATAATTTGTATAATTGGTATAGGTTGCTGCATTGATCCGTCCACCATAAATACGGCTAAGACGGGTAAATTCATCATCTGGGACTTTTTGTGTGCCTTTAAACATCATATGTTCAAGTACATGCGAAATACCTAACAGATTTCCAGATTCGTCGCTACTCCCCACAGCATACCAAATTTGTGTCATCACAATAGGAGCACGGTGATCTTCACGAATAATGACTTTGAGACCATTATTTAATGTCGTTTCAAAAGTTGTACGTGCCAATTGGCTTTGTGTTTCTGCAAATACTGTTGGGATAGGTGATCCAACTAGGAAAATGCCACTCAATAGACAGCGTTGAGATAAATGTGGTGAAAAAATATTCAAGCATAATTTTTTGATATTGATCACTACTTATCCAAGAAAATATAAAAGTATTTAGCAATATTCTTCAAAAAATTACGTTTTAAATCAATATGAGAATGTTGCATTTTGGTTGATTTGTAGCATCTAGCTTTTAAACTGCACAACCCTAACTTAAAAACATCTTAAATTCTTATAAAAATGACAATCTGTGCTAAACTCTTTCTTTTTTAATACGATGCTTTTCAAGGACTCGGCATGCAAGAACAGCAAAATAAATTCTTGATTGATGCGGATATCGGTGATGACGATGTCACATTACCTAGTTTACCTGCCGTTAATGTGCCTATTGTTGAAAATAAAATAGAACGAGCAGAGACAACTGCTGTTGTGGCAGAAGCTGTAGAAGAAGAAACAAAAGCAAAAGGTGGCTTCTTTAGCCGCATGAAAGAAGGCTTAACGAAATCTCGTAAAAACTTTGCTGATGGTATGGTCAATATCTTGATCGGTGGCAAAGAAATTGATGATGAGCTACTTGAAGAAGTTGAAGAGCAATTATTGGTTGCCGATATTGGTGTTGAAGCAACTAAAACGATTATTGCAAATTTAACTGAGCGTACTGAACGTGGTGATTTGATTTATTCACATTCACTTTATAAAGCTTTGCAAGAAGAATTGGTGGCTTTGCTTGCACCGCGCGTTAAGCCATTACATATTGACCCAAATAAAAATCCATTTGTGATTTTAGTGGTGGGTGTAAATGGTGTGGGGAAAACCACAACAATTGGTAAATTAGCTAAACGTTTACAAGGTGAAGGCAAAAAAGTAATGTTGGCGGCAGGGGATACTTTCCGTGCAGCAGCAACAGAACAACTTCAGATTTGGGGTGAACGTAATAATATTCAAGTGGTTGCACAAGGACATGGTGCTGACAGTGCTTCTGTGATTTTTGATGCTTTTGAAAGTGCACGTGCAAAAGGTGTTGATGTACTGATTGCAGATACAGCAGGACGTTTGCATAATAAAAGTAACTTAATGACAGAGTTGACCAAAGTAAAACGCGTGATGCAAAAAATTGATGCAACTGCACCTCATGAGGTTATGTTGGTTGTGGATGCAGGTACAGGTCAAAATGCAATTAATCAAGTTGAAATGTTTGATGAAGCAGTTGGCTTAACAGGTTTAACGATTACTAAACTTGATGGTACAGCCAAAGGCGGTGTGTTATTTAATATCGCAAGTCGTACACATGTACCTATTCGTTTTATTGGTGTGGGTGAGAAAATTGATGACTTACGTCCATTCTCAGCGAAGTCATTTGTTGCAGCTTTATTTGAAACTGATAAATAACACGTTAATTTAAATCATAAAAAACTCTGCATTTATGTGGAGTTTTTTTATTTTTACATGATTTATTGCTATAAAAGTAAACATTAAACTTTGATAAAAATAGATAAAAACCATAAAATACTTACAAAATGTATGTCTTTATTTTTTATTTCTTGGGGAAGTGTAATGACAATTTTATCTAAAATTGGTCATGTTTTGACAACGGAATTGTCAAAAGATTTATTGTTTAAAAAGAAAGACAATGTATCTGATGAATATCCATTTTTAGAAAATTTACGGAAACGTCGTAGCATATATCATTTAGGGAAAAAGGTTCCTTATCAGAAGGATGAATTAATTCAGTTAATTAAAGAAACAGTTTCATGTTGTCCTTCGGTACAGAATAGTCAAAGTGCAAGAGTGGTTATTTTAATACAACAATCACATGAACAATTTTGGACAATGGTAAAAGATATTCAACGCCAACACATGCATGAAAAAGCGTATGAAGGTGTAGCGCTAAAAATTGATCAATGCTGTGCAGCTTATGGCACAGTCTTATTTTTTGAAGATCAACAGGTGCTTCAAAAATTACAAAAACTTAAACCCTTACAAGCAGAAGAGTTTGAAATTTGGTCTGAACAAAGCTCAGGAATGGTTCAGTTTGCTGTGTGGGCGCTATTTGCAAGTTTAGGTTTAGGTGCTGCTTTGCATCATTATAATCCAAGCATTAATACTCAAGTGATTGAAAAATATAATTTATCACAACACTGGCAGCTTAAAGCGCAGATGACTTTTGGTTCTATTTTAAGTCCAGCTGACGAAAAAATATGTGTAGAGGATGATGAAACATTTCTTGTTTTTTCATAAGTTTAGAAAAAATTATTCGTTCATTCAGTTGAATGTAAAAATACACATTTTAAGGCTGAAAGAAATAGACCAAATAGGATGAGATCATTCAATATTAAAGTAAAATCATGGTGATATAAATTGACCAAATTCAATTGAAAGGTGTATTTTTTATCTTTACTGCTGGGCGTTCTATTTATGCAACATTATGTCATAAAGATATCACTGACGCTTATCATTTAAATGCAATATACTGACTCTATCTTAAGAACACGACCAAAATGGTCAAAGCAATATTGAGGGTAAAATACAATGTCATTTTTAGATCAAATTAAACAACGCCGTACAATTTATGCAATTGGTAAAAATGTAACTTTAGACAATGCAAAAATTGAAGAAACAATTAAAGAAGCAATCAAACAAAGTCCATCAGCATTTAACTCGCAAACTTCACGTGCTGTCACTTTATTTGGTGATTCACATGTTAAGTTTTGGACAATTGTTTTAGAAACTTTACGAAAAATTGTTCCTGCTGAAGCATTTGAAGGTACAAGCAATAAAATTAATAGCTTTATTGCAGGTTATGGCACAGTTTTATTTTATGAAGATCAAGACGTTGTAAAAAGTCTTCAAGAACAATTTGCACTTTATGCAGAAAATTTCCCAATTTGGTCTGAACACTCAACGGGTATTGCTCAATTTGCAACATGGACAGCTTTATCAGAAGCAGGTTTAGGTGCATCATTACAGCATTATAATCCGATTGTAGACGAAGAAGTTGCACAAACTTTTGATGTTCCAAGCAACTGGAAATTACGTGCTCAATTGGTCTTTGGTTCAGTAGAAGCGCCTGCGGGTGAAAAACCATTTATGGATGATGCTGAGCGTTTTAAAACATTTAACTAATTGAACGTTTATGTGAAAAAGAGAAAGAGTACTAAGGTACTCTTTTTTTATGATATAAAAATAATAATACTTGGCTGAAAATCTTAACAAGAGGCTATGAGTAGCAATTGATTGAGTGAATAGGGATCAGTTAGTATTTCTAAAAATTTTAAATCACTCAAAAATATGTCAAACAAAGAAAAATGCTTATCATGTGGACATTATAGTGTGCCTACTTTTCGTGGCAATATTTTGCTGACTTTATTGTTATTATGTTTTGCGATTATTCCAGGTGTGATTTATGAAATGTGGCGTAGACAGGGTGGAAAAAGATGTCGATATTGTGGTCAGCAAAATTTTCAGCATTCTAATCGGAATAGTATCCCAGAAAATAAAAATGAATAATATTTGATTTTCAAATTTTTAAGATATAAGCTAATTTATAAAATTAAGTATTTTCAATAGTTTATGTCTAAAAAATGACTGTAAATGATAATTGTCATAAAATTGTCATGAGGACAGAGCATAGTGCATTAAATTTTACAGTTTATTGACATTTGAGAAATATCTATGCGTTTAAAGTTTGCAGCAAGTATCATGAGTTTAGGTTTAGTGATTGGTAATTCTGCTTTGGCGGCAGTGACGATTACTGCACCTGAAGAAATTGTTGTCTTGGCAGTAAATGATCAGGAAGTAAATACAGGTATTTTTAGAACAAAAAAAAATGAATATAAAGTCGATGCAGGCAATGCCTCAATTAGTGTGCGTTACCAACAATATTTTGAACATTTAAACAGTGAACACGATATTTTAAAATCAGGTGTTGTGACAATTAAAGCGCCTAATTTACAAGATGGGCAAAGTTATAAATTAAGTTTGGTTGATGCACCACAAAGTTTTGAAGCCGCAAAAAAATATGCAGAACAACCTACAGTGGCTTTGTATGATGCTCATAATCAATTAATCGTACAGCAAACTGGGGCAAATAATGAAGCTAAACCTTGGTTATCTGGTGGGCTTTTTGGTCGAGTTTTTGATTTAACAACCACGAAAAAACAAGAGGGTAATCAGCCTGCTCCTGTTTATACAAAATCCCAAACAGCAATGCCGTTGAGTGCAACATCGACTGCGGTATCTGTAAATAGTACAGCGGCTGATCAGCAAATGATTCAAATATGGCAAAATGCCTCAAAAGTAGAGCGTCAGCGTTTTATGAGTTGGTTGGCAGAACAATAAGTGAATAATCAAGAAATTGTCTAAGTCAATTGAATACGAATAATCAAGAATAACAATAAAGCGTGATACACGCTAAGATGAGTATGTGTTGGATCATTTTCATCTTAGCGTTTTATTTTAGCTCCACCAATAACGTAAAATGTGAAAGAAAATGGGCGCAGAAAAACAAATAGAATCAATACGGTCTAACATGCCGCCATGACCATGAATTAATTGCCCCCAATCTTTTACACCTCGATCTCGTTTGATGGCAGACATCACTAAACCGCCAAAGAAGCCAAAAACACAGACAATAAGCCCAATAAAAGCAGCCTGTAAATAAGTAAACGGTGTTAACCAAGCCATTAATACACCTAAACCTGTCGCAAGTAGAATGCCACCAACTAAACCTTCTACAGTTTTTGAAGGTGATAAAACAGGTGCAACTTTATGTTTTCCAAATAATTTTCCACAAACATATTGTAAAACATCTGAAGCTTGCACCACCATAATCAGCCAAATCGCGAGCCAAATTTTTTCACCTTGAAAATCTGGTAGTTTTAAGTTTAATAACGCAGGAACATGAGAAATACAAAATACGCTGACCATCAGCCCCCATTGAATTTTTGAACTTCGTTCTAAAAAATGAGTGGTATCTTCTTGTTTTAGACTGGCGATCGGAATCAGTAAAAAAACATAAAGTGGAATAAAGATAGAATATAATCCGTACCAATCTGTATAAATGAGATAGTATTGATAGGGAATAACAAAATAAAAAGCGATGAGTAACGGGAAATAATCACCACGTCGAGTTGGAAGTAGGCTAATAAACTCTCGTAATGCAAATAAAGAAATGATACCAAATAAGATGATAAATGCAGTTTTACCAAGTAAAATCGCTGCACCAATAACAATCAACATCACCCACCATGCATTGATTCGAGCATTCAGGTTGTCAATCACAGGTGAAGCATTTGCTCCTGTACGTTTTTTTAAAATAAATCCAACACTTGATGCAAAAACTAAAATACATGCAAAAATGCCAAATAAAAGATAAGTTTGTTGTAAATTGTTCAAGGTCATTGGTTTTCAACCTCTTTTAATTTAAGTAATTCTTGTTGTGCATAGGTCAAAAATTCGCTTTTATTCATTTCAAAATGCTGATCTAAAGGGCAACCAAAACACACTGTTGAAAGTAATGGGAGTGGAACAAATGCTCCTTTAGGCATAACACGTCTAAGATTTGAAATCCAAACAGGTACAATTTCAATATGTGGAAATTGTTCATGCAAATTATATAAACCGCTTTTAAACGGTAATAGTTCTACATCATCATTGAGATTTCGTGTGCCTTCAGGAAAGAAAATAATAGAATAACCTTGTTCAAGTGCATCTTTGATGGGTTGTAAAGGGTCTTGATTATTTTCACGATTGCGCCGAATTGTGACACCATTAAAAGTATTTTGAATGAGAAAACGCCTAAATCCATCTTTTAACCAATAGTCTGAAGCTGCAACAGGCTTGGTTTTGCGACGAATAGCGGTGGGCAAAGAAGACCATAATAAAATAAAGTCGATATGACTATTATGATTTGCATAATAAATACGTTGCTTTAATTCAGGTTCACAACCTAGCCAAAGGCTACGAGCACCTGTTAATAAACGCGCGCCACGTCGTGTGAAAAATGAAATAAAGCGAGCAAGATAGCTAGAAACTCCAGTAGATGAGGGTGTTACTGAAGTCTGTTGGTTATTATCTTGTTGTGGTGCAATTTGAGTCATAATTCAAACCAAAATTGTTATTGTGTGAATATAAGTGCCCAACTTAACTCATTAAAACAAAAGGCGATATGACGAGTAAAGTTGTTTAATTTACATTATGAACAGTAGATATTTAAATAGCCTAAGTTATTTAACATCTAGCCACAGATGACATATAATTACATATCCTCTCCATCTTAATTAAATTTATGACTCCTGCATGTAAAGTTTTGAAATCAAATAAAATTGAATTTTCAATCCATGAATATGAACATGATGTTAATGCAAAAAGCTTTGGTTTAGAGGCTGCAGAAAAATTAGGCTTAAAGCTTGAAGAAGTTTTTAAGACATTAATGGTCACAGATGATAAAAACTATTTTGTTGCTGTTTTACCTGTAAGTCATCAGTTAAATTTAAAGAAAGTAGCAAGCGCATTTGGTGCAAAAAAACTGCATATGGCAGACCCAAAAGATGCAGAACGTTTAACAGGATATTTGGTGGGTGGAATTAGCCCTGTTGGACAAAAGAAACGATTAAAAACAGTCATTTGTTCAAGTGCGGAAGCATTAAATACAATCTATGTCAGTGGTGGGAAACGAGGCTTAGATATCGGGGTTAATCCACATGACTTAGTGAAGGTTTTAGCGGCACATTTTGCAGATATTGTGGATGAATAAGCTGTATTTTTTATCAATGAGAAATGCTTTATTTTATTAGTGTTACTCACAAAGTTACTGATTAAATAATGCTAAAAAACATTCAGTCGTTTAGAGAGTGAATGTTTTTTAGCTTTTGATTGATTTAAATCAGTTTAAAGGCTTCAATTGCGCGTTTACGACTAAGCCCTAAATCTACAAGAGGATGAGGGTAATTTAAGGCTAAATTAGGGTTTTTAGCAAAAGGTGCATGAATTTGTTTTGCATCTAAATGCGCGAGTTCAGGAACCCAACGTTTAATATATTCACCTTCAGGGTCAAATTTTTGTGACTGAGTGGTTGGGTTAAACACTCGAAAATAAGGAACAGCATCAGTTCCTGTAGATGCACACCATTGCCATCCACCGTTATTGGCTGCTAAATCCCCATCAATTAAATGCTGCATAAACCATTTTTCACCTTTTCTCCAATCAATAAGCAAATTTTTTGTGAGAAACATTGCAGTAATCATGCGAACTCGATTATGCATCCAACCAGTTGCTTTTAATTGACGCATACCTGCATCGACAATAGGAATACCTGTTTGACCTTGTTGCCAAGCCTGTAAATGATTGTCATTATTTAACCATTTTATTTTATTGGTATTTTCTTTAAATGGTTGATGTTTAGAAACATGAGGAAAAGTAAATAAAATATGCTGATAAAATTCACGCCATAATAATTCATCTAACCATATTTGTTGCCCATGACCTGATAAGTGAAAGTTCCCAAGTTGTTCGCGAAATAAGCCATGTATACATTGGCGTATTGAAATTGCGCCCATATTTAAATAAGCAGACAGTTGACTGGTTGCACTTAGATTAGGAAAATCACGTTCTTCAGCATAATATGCTAATTTATGTTCAAGAAAATCATCTAATAACGATTCTGCATAGTTTTCACGTACAGACCATGAGTCTGCTAGATCTTTGTGATCTAGAGCAGCTATATGTTGAGTTATGATTTCCAGATCAAGTGAATCATCTAATGTAATAGAGGGTTGTGGTTCAGGTGTTGGGTAACAACTTGGAACTCGAATACTTAAAAGTTCGTAACAGCGTTTTTTAAATGCACCAAAAACTTTATAAGGCTGATTAGACTGATTTAAAATAGAACCAACAGGAAATAAGGTTCGATCATGATAAAGATTAAGCAAAATATTATGTTGATTTAACAGCACATTGACCTGAGTATCCCGTTTTTGTTCATTTATACCTAATTCAATATTTGCAAATACATTTTCAATTTTTAGATCTTGAACGACTGTATAAAGTTGTTGAGGGACATCTTTCCATAATGGAACATCTTGAATGATTAAAGGAATATTCAGTTGTGCTAGCTGCCTTTTTAAGGTTTCTATTTGCCTAAGATAAAGTGAGATTTTACAGGCTGCATCATCATGTTGTTGCCATTGTGCTATGGAAATCATCACTAAAGCAATGCATTTTCCTGTTTGTGAAGCATGCCAAAGGGCTGCATGATCAGTTATTCTTAAGTCTTGTCGAAACCATACCAATTGCATAAAAATACTGTATCTTAAAGAAAACAATATAAAATTATAATAAGCTACGGCAATATTTACAGTAGTCTATCTGTGACATACTTTATTGTTATATCTCAAAAGGTAAAAAATAATGTCAATTCCAGAAATACAACGTGATAAAACATCCGAACTCGTACAACAAGAAGAAACCCAGTCAAATTGCGCAACTGACTTGATCAATCATGCAAATCCAATTGATGTGTTAGACTTGGCAGTAGAATTAGGTAAAGGTACTTTAGATTTAATTTCATCTGCTTTGGATAGTCTTGATATTAGCTTTTAATTAGTCTAAAAAATGGACAATATATCGGATATTTAGCTGTAAAAAAAGCCGCATTTAAGCGGCTGAAAATTTTTCTTTTAAGTCGGTTTATGTGCCACAGCAAAGCGATAAAATATTAAACTACCTGCGGTAATTGCAGCACATAATAAATATGCAAAGCTATAATCAAAAAGAGTAATGATCATACCAAGTAAAATAGAGCCTATCGCGATTCCAAAATCATAGCATGTGAAAAATGTTGAGGTTGCATGTCCAATACGATGCTTAGGTGAACGCTGAATCGCCAATGTTTGTAAACAAGGTTGTGCTGAACCAAAACCCATACCAATAAAAATAGCAGCGAGCATAAAACCAAACACAGTTTCCACTTGGCTGAGAACGATTAGACCGACAGCAAATAAAGCAATTGCTGGATAAATCACATAACTAGCACCTTTACGATCATACAATTTTCCTGTAAATGGACGTAAACTCATCATCGAAATAGCAAACACCACAAAGAATACACTCGCATAAGCCAGTAAATTTCGTGAAGCTGCAAAAGTGGAAATAAATGACATAATGCTGGCATAAGCAAAAGAAATAATCATTGCCATAATAGAAACAGGAATCGCTTTTTTTTCAACAAAATCATGAATGCTGATTTTGCGTTTATTGGTTATTTGTGGCGGTGAAACACGATTATTTTGTATCGGAATGAAGAAACATAAAGTAAAACCTAAACAAATAATTGCAGCTAAAATACTGGTCACTGTAAAGTACGACGTTGATTGAATCAATGTCAAACCCATTAAAGGTCCAAGGACAATGCCTAGATTAATAGACATAACAAAATAACCCATTCCTTCACCTTTACGTTTTTCAGGAATAAAGTCATTGGCAATAGGCACAGTCACTGTGGTTAAAATACTAAACCAGATGCCATGTAAAAAGCGAATGACCATGAGCATAGTTAAACTATCTGCAAGAAGATACGCAATTGCAAAAAGACAAAAGAGCGTTTCTGAAATATAGAGCGTTTTTTTTCGCCCAAATTTTTCAATGATTAATCCACTAAATGGACGCACAGCAATAGACGAAACCATAAATAAGGTCATCGCTAAACCTGCTTGTGCCAAACTACCATTTAAATCTTGCAGAATATAAATAGGAAGAATTGTGGTTTGTGCGAAATAAAAAATGAATAAAAATAAGTTGTTGGCTAAACAAAGAATAAAGGATTTATTCCATAAATGTTGCGCATTTACAGTTGACATAAATAACCTGAATGTTGGGAGAGAGCGAGGCAGCAAAAAAAGCTGTCATTTAAAGCAAAGAAATTTTGTTTAATTTTAATACAATGTTGAACGTGAGTATAGTGGAAAAGTCATTTAAAAGATGTAAAAAAAAGGAATCTAAAAAGATTCCTTTTCACAGAGGGTAAAAATCTATGATTTATAAACCCGCTTCATATTCAGTATGACTTAATAATTTTTCAACATCGGCAATATTATCGGCTTTGATTTTATAGATCCAACCTTTGTCATAAGGTGCATCATTCACAAAATCTGGATCATCTTCAAGTGCTGTATTGATTTCTACAACTGTACCTGAAACAGGCGCATGGATATCTGAAGCTGTTTTTACAGACTCAACAACACCAACAGCTTCACCTGCGGTAATTTGACGACCAACTTCTGGGCTTTCTACATAAACAAGATCACCTAAAGCATCTTGTGCATGATCAGAAATACCTGTGATGATCAGATCACCTTCAATACGTACCCATTCATGTGTTGCTGCATACTTCAATTCAGCAGGATGATTCATGTTGACTCCTTAAAAAGACTTCAATTTATTTTTCTACGTGTTATACAGGTTTTTGTTACAAAACAAAAGATTTAAAAATGCTATAGATATGGGTCTTTACGCCAATTACTTGGACTACGTCCGCTCCAACGTTTAAAAGCACGGCTAAAATTTGCAACATCACTATAGCCAAGTTCATCTGCGATTTGCTCAAGTGTATAGTCTGTTCGTGACAGTAAAGAGGTTGCATGACGATAACGAACTTCATCAACTAAGGTGGAAAAAGAAGTTCCTTCAGCTGCAAGTTGCCGCTTTAATGTTCGGTCTGACATGTGTAAGCGATCAGCAACATTTTCAATGCTTAAATAATGCTGCTCTGAATGCGTCAAAATGTCACGAACACGCATAGATAAGCGACGACGTTCACCAATTGCAGAAAGCTCCGCTTCACATTGATTGATAGCAATCTGGCTAGCGATAGGGTCTGCATTGACCATCTTTAAACCTAAATAGGATTTATCAAAACTTGCAATTAAATGCGGCTGCTCAAAACGCATTTGATAGCGATTTTGTAATTTATCAATGTATTTATCAAAGCCTTCAGGTTTAGGGAAGTCAAAGTCAATATCACCTCGTAAATCGTCTATACCTGTGAGTGCGCGCGCCATCGTCATAATGCCAAAGGTTAGACCCATTAAAATTTCAGTTCTTAATGGTTCTATATCGATATCACATTGCAATTGTAAAGTTGCTTTTTCACCAAAAGTAGAAAAATACAATTGTAAAAATGGCATTCGCAGTTGAATAAAGCGGTTCGCAAGTACAAGCGCATCGGTAATATCATTTGCTGTCATAATGGCATAGCCAATAAAACCATGAATTGAAATACGCATTTGCGTACCAATTTGATAACCTAATGTACTTTCACCTGTTAACTTTAGTGCTTGTTTGACTAACTCATTTGCAATAGGTGTCGGAATACGAAAATCGGGTTCTGCCAACTGTTCACTATTAAAAGAAAAAGGCGCAAAAAAAGTTTCAGCGCTGTAGCCCCATCTAGAAACAATATCTAGTAATAAAAGTCCATAAACACCAGGGATTCCCTGATCTTGGCGAGCTGAAGTGTTCTTCATATGCTATCCGTTGCTCTCAACATATGTGTTTAAATTACATATTGTCATGATTCTAATCAAAAACCATAAAAATTGTAAGACAAAATTTAGCTTTTAATTTTCTTGAAAATGTCGATTAAAAACAACAATTTTAGTTGTTGAAATCAGTAAAACATCACCATTTTGATTTTTTGCTTGTGTGATATAACTCACAATACCACGGTCAGCTTTGGTTTTTGATGGCGTGATGGAAACGATTTCAACTTCAACTGATATTTTATCGCCTGCGCGAGTTGGTCGTGGCCAACGTAAATTAGAATCTGAACCAATCAAGCCATAAGCAACAGGAAAACATTCTGTCCAAAGCCGCATGACAATGGCTGACGTATGCCAACCACTGGCTGCAATTCCTTGAAAAATAGGATGGTTTTTAGCTTTTTCTGGATCTGTATGAAAAACTTGAGGATCGTATTTTTGAGCAAAATCTAAAATTTCTTCTAAAGTGATTTCATATTCACGACTTTGAAATTGATCGCCCACATTTAGATCTTCTAAATACAACATTTATTTATCTTCCTTTTCTTTCATACGCTGTTGTTCAACTAAAAAACCACCTGTTTGTCTTTGCCATAAACTTGCATAAATACCATTTTGGGTGATTAAATCTTCATGACGACCTTGTTCCACAATTTTGCCTTGATCTAAAACAATCAAGCGATCCATTTGGGCAATGGTCGATAAGCGATGTGCAATTGCAATGACTGTTTTATTTTGCATCAAATCATCTAAACTTGATTGAATAGCAGCTTCAACTTCAGAATCTAAAGCACTGGTTGCTTCATCTAAGATTAAAATAGGTGCGTCTTTTAAAAATACTCGAGCAATAGCAATACGTTGTCGTTGACCACCAGAAAGTTTTACACCGCGTTCACCGACATAAGCATCATAACCTGTACGACCACGTAGATCAGAAAGTTGAGGAATAAACTCTTCAGCTTTGGCTTTTTTTACAGCTTCAAACATTTCTTCATCGGTTGCATCTGGACGACCATATTTAATATTCTCTGCTACAGTTCGATGTAATAGAGAAGTATCCTGTGTAACCAAAGCAATATTTTTGCGTAAACTATCTTGAGTTACATCTTCAATATTTTGCCCATCAATAGAAATACGACCTTGGTTGATTTCATAGAAATGTAAAAGAAGTTGAATTAAAGTAGATTTTCCTGCACCAGAACGCCCAACAATCCCGATTTTTTCGCCTGCTTTAATATCTAAGTTAAAGTGATCAATCACGTTTTTATTGTTATAAGCAAAACATACATCTTGAAACTTGATATTACCTTGTTGAATTTTTAAGGGTTGAGCATTTTCTTTGTCTTGAATTTTAATCGGTTTGCCGAGCGTATTCATACCATCTTGAATTGTCCCGACATTTTCAAATAGCATTGACGTTTGCCACATCATAAACTCAGCCATACTATTGAGTTTTAAGATCATAGCCGTTGTTGCAGCAATTACACCAATCGCAGCTTGACCTTGCAACCATAACCAAACGGCTGTACCAAGTACGCCAAAAAACAAAACAAAAGTGAGTAAATTAATGCAAATTTCATACATTGAGCCTAAACGCATTTGGTGAAATACAGTCACCATGAACTTTTGCATAGAGGCTTTGGCATATTGACTTTCACGACCTGCATGTGCGAATAACTTAACCGTTTGAATGTTGGTATAAGCATCCGTTACACGACCTGTCATTTCAGCACGCGCATCAGCTTGGGCTTTAGAAACTTTACCTAAACGAGGAATAAAATAATAAGCAGCCGAAATAAAAAGCACTAACCAAATGAGTAAGGGAACCAATAAAATTGGAGAAATTGCGCCAAGTACCACACTAATCGTAATAAAATAAATCACGACATAAGTGACCATGTCACCCAAAATGACCCAAAATTCACGTACAGCCAATGAGGTTTGCATGACTTTAGCGGACAAACGTCCTGCAAAGTCATTATGGAAGAAGTCTAAGCCTTGACGTAGCAATAAATTATGAAATCTCCAACGCAAACGCATCGGAAAACTACTATAAAGTACCTGATGACGAATAATAGATTGCATATTTGCAAAGAAAATATTGGCAATTAAGAATGTCGCCAAAATAATTAAATTATTCTGATGATTTTCTAAAAAGGTTTCAGGTGTAGATTGTGTCAACCAATCGACTAAGTGCCCAATCTGTGAGAAAAATATAGCCTCAAAACTTGCTGTTGCCGCAGTAAATAGAATCAGCAGAGCTAAATACTTTTTTACACCTGTAGCAGCTTGCCAAACAAAAGCAAAAAATGTTTTAGGCAAAGGTTCATTGAGTCCCTCATTTGGATAGGGATCAACGCGATTTTCAAACCATTTTAATAGATTGTTCATACTAGAAAGTGACACCCTTTAGTCGTCAATGAATTAAATGATGTGAATCAATACAAATGTTTAAACAGTTGACTCATACATGCGATTTAATCAATTAGGGTAGGATAACATGAGCAAGTTGTAATATTAAAACTCTATTCAGAACTTTTGAAAATTGTAAACGTCCAAAATAAGTATAAATTGTCTAAAAAAACAGCTTATTGCATGCTGCAAAAGCTCAAATATTGCTTCGCTTTACAAGTAATAAAACAGAAAAATTGAGCATTAAGAGCTATTTTAAATTTTTAATTACACGTGTTACGACACCCCAAATCAGCATTTCTTGACCTTCGTTAAAATGAATATCTGGAAATTCAGGATTTTCTGCTTGTAACCATTTTTTATCACCGTCGATCATCAAACGCTTAACTGTAAAGTCATTGTCAACTAAGGCTACGACAATATTACGATTTTTTGCCTCTATGCTACGGTCTACAATCAAATCATCATCTACATCAATGCCTGCACCAAGCATCGACAATGATGCAACTTTAACGACAAAAGTTGTATTTGGGTTTCGAATAAGATATTCATTAAAATCAATTGATTGTTCAGTATGGTCTTGTACTGGAGAGGGTAATCCAGCAGCAATTTTAGTTTGAGCAAGTGGAATAGAGATCGATGTCTTTGCTTCAAAAACAGCAATTGATGCAATTTCCTGTACTTTTTTCATTTGCGCTTTTTGCGTTAAATATTGTTTAACTTCATTCACTTTTGATTTTGGAATATGAATCATTTCTAGTTCTTCATGAGCATCTGATGAGGAATAAATTACTTCATTTGTTACATTAGAATTACTTGAAATCGTCATATCTTTATTCTTAAAAAATTAAATCTTTTTAAATATTATAGAGAGATTGGAATAATATCAAATTTAAAAAATATTTATTTTCAATGAGATAAAGAGTAATTTTTTATTTTAAATGTAATTTATAAAGATATACATTGTCATTACAAATTTAGTTTTTACGTCATAATTCAAGTAATACGTTGTATGATCAAACATTATATTTAACAATGAGTAAAAATAATACTTTAAAAAGTATGACGAGATCATTACATTAAGCCAAAGAAATTCAAAAAGTTGAGCGTCTAATGAAGTGGGATGATATTGGTGAGCAACCTTGTCCAATTGCACGTATTTTATCTGTCATCGGAGACCGTTGGACATTTTTGATCATTCGAAATGCATTTATGGGTGTGCGTCGTTTTGATGCATTTCAACAAGGTTTAGGTGTAACTCGGCATGTTTTGTCAGAACGTTTAAAGCGTTTAGTTGAGCATGAAATTTTAGTCAAAACGCCTTATAAAGAAAAACAAGAACGCTTTGAATATCAACTGACTGAAAAAGGGCATGCCTTATATCCTGTATTATTGACGATGGCGCATTGGGCAGAGCAATGGATGGATCCAAAATTTGAACGTCCAGTTGAGTTTGTGCATCGACCTTGTCAACATCGGTTAAAGCCTGTGCTGATTTGTTCAGATTGTGGTGAACCTCTACAAGCAAAGCACATCAAACCTATTTTTAATGTGCTCGAAAATATGACAGCGAAGTCATCATAAAATAGCGTGTTATAAACAGTTAGCAGGTTTCGGAACGCCAGCTAAGCGACTTAAATGACGGGCAACTAAACCTGTATTAAATCTTTCTTGTAACATGGCGTTGTTGATATCAGCATTCACTGTTTTCATGAGAAACTTAATCAAGGGGCGCGTTGCAGGAGAATGCCCAAATTGAGCGTAAAATTGGCGAACTGCTTGTAAAATTTCAAAATGCCAAGCATTCAGTTCTAAATCTAAACTTTGTGCTAATTGCTGAGCAACACGTTCATCCCAAATGGTGTAATCCACCAAATGCCC
This sequence comes from Acinetobacter sp. R933-2, assembly GCF_030325485.1. NCBI lineage: Bacteria > Pseudomonadati > Pseudomonadota > Gammaproteobacteria > Moraxellales > Moraxellaceae > Acinetobacter > Acinetobacter sp. R933-2. The sequence continues at coordinate 77,649 of NZ_JACAIJ010000005.1, read as the reverse complement.
ATCTTGATCTAACTCTAAAGTCATAAAAATAGCCTAAGCAAATAGGGCAAACCTATCTAATAAAATCAAACAAAAGATTATTTTAAACTGATACAACGTTTAAAGTCTAAAATTAAGTCCGCAAACTCAGCATAAGAAAGCACTTTAATATATTTCGGTAAATCAGCCACCCATAAGTCTAGATCTGAAGCCAAAATATAAATCTGACAATCATCAGATAAACGTTCATCATCTGCAAATAAAACAGCATCTCCCATTAAAACAAGAACATCTTGAGCGGTACTCATCATCTTGAATTGTTCAATATGTGCTGATGTTTTCGCAAATTCAGATTGCATTAAAAATAAAGTAGGTTCTGACATTTATATTCTCTTATTTCTGCGTTTACCAATACAGCACATGATCAAAATCGTGGAGGAATTCTGGATTTAAATCAATAAATTCAATTTGTTGTTGTGAATGCGTAACAAAAACTGAATTTTTATCCTTATTTTCTACCAAAATAGGGGTGAGATCATAGAACTCAAAACTATCTAGCATGTTAGATGCCAATTTAAATGGATGTTTTTTTGCATCAAAAAGCAGATCAGATTTTAGTAAGCTGAGTGCTGATTCTTTAAGTAAGACTTTGACTTCACTACCAAAAGTTGCCAAAACCATTGTTGCTGAAATACTTTCATTGACTTGTAAATGGTTGAGGTTTGGGTGAGTTAAAATGACGAGTACAGTTTTCACACAATTTACCTTTTAATTGCAACACTTAATTGAAAATAACATCTTAGAATTGAAGGAGTCGATCACAGGATTCAACTGCATCTGCAAGTTCTCCTAAGCCGACTAACTCAAAGCCTTCGGCAAGGTTATGTGTTGAAATTTGATGACGTTTAGCATTTTCCTGATCTGTGATACCTCGTGCTAGGGCAGCACTGACACAAACAGGTAAGCGTATGGCTAGCTGTTGCCATTCATGGGTTAAATTACGTTGATCATCAGGCACCCACTGCAAGCCATTTGCAACAGTGACAGCATCTTGATAGAAGAAAACACGAAAATCTTGATTTTTTGCTTGTAAAGCCTGTGCTAAGCCTAAGGCATGCCAAGCATGAACTGAATTAGGCGTAGAGGTGATTAGTAATAGAGTACTCATTGAAACTTCACTTGAAGATTAGATGGTAAAGGCAATGTCATTTACACTTGATAAAAATAGGTAGTATACAATGATTTTAGTGACTGGTGGTTTAGGCTTTATAGGCTCGCACGTGGTGATAAGCTTGCTTGCTCAAGGGCAAGAGGTCGTCATTGTGGATAACTTAGCCAATTCAAATTTACATACTTTAGAACGACTTGAATATATTTCAGGAATGTATATTCCTTTTGTCAAAATCGATGTTCGAAATACACCCGCTTTAAATAAAGTTTTTGAGCAATATTCGATTGATGCTGTAGTACATACCGCAGGATTTAAGGCACTTGAAGAGTCTAAATTAAAACCACTTGAATATTATAATGATAATGTGAGTTGTATTATGAGTTTATTACGCTCAATGCAACGTACAGGTGTACGAACTTTAGTTCATTTATCAAGTTTAGCTGTTTATGGAAAGTCGAGTTTAGAGCTCGATGAATCGGTTGAGTTTAATTATTCTTATGAAAATCCTTACATTAAATCTCAACAAATGATTGAGGAAATTATTAAGGATACATGTAAAACTGATAATGAATGGCGCATTGCGATTTTACGTCTAGCAAATGTTGTGGGAGCGTTTGAACATGGCGTATTGGGCGAGTTTGTAAATCCTTTACCGAAAAACATTGTACCCATGCTTTTACAAGTCGCAGCGCAGCAAAGAGATGTGATTGAGTTACAAAACCAAGCTGCAACTGCGGATGGAACAGTTGAGAGAAGTTTTGTTCATGTATTGGATGTATGTGATGCAGTTCAAGCCAGTATATTGTGGTTGCAAAACCAGTTTAATATCTGTGAAAGTTTTGATATCGCAGGGCAATCTAGCTCAATTCAAAATTTAATTGATATTGTTGCTGAAGTGACACAAGCTCAAATTCACACAGTAGATGCAAGTTATATCTACCAAGAACTCGCTCAAGTAGGTTCAAAAAGCAACAAGGCTGAAAATATACTTAAATGGACTGCGAAGCGCTCCTTAAGCACAATGATCCAAGATGAATGGCGATTTTATCAAAATACATTAAATCATGGCTAAATTAAGCCATATTTGATAATGATTATTGTTTACAATTGTATTAATATTGATTAGCATGCAGAAAATGCAATAAAAATAGCATTTTAACATCATGATAAATCGTTATTAAGTGAACAAGAGGTGAGTATGCAGACACGTATTGAACATGACACCATGGGAGAGGTAGAAGTCCCAAGTGAAGCATTATGGGGTGCGCAAACACAACGTAGTATACAAAACTTTAAAATTGGTCATGAGCATTTACCACGTCCCATGATTCGTGCGATGGGATTAGTCAAAAAGGCTGCTGCAATTACAAATGCAGAACTTAAACAAATTCCAGATGAGCTTAAAAATTATATTGTAGATGCCGCAGATGAAGTGATTTCAGGACAATGGGATCACCAATTTCCTTTGGTTGTTTGGCAAACAGGTTCTGGCACACAAAGCAATATGAACTGTAATGAGGTCATTGCGAATATTGCCAACCAAAAATTAGGTAATCCTTTAGGCTCACAAAAGCCAGTTCATCCGAATGATCATGTCAATCGTGCACAGTCTACAAATGACTCATTTCCTACCGCTATTCATGTTGCTGCTGCATTACACATCAATGAATTACTCATTCCTGCTGTACAAAGATTGCGAAACACATTGCATGCAAAGTCAGAAGGCTTTAACGATATTGTTAAAATTGGACGTACTCATTTACAAGATGCTACGCCTTTAACTTTGGGACAAGAATTTAGTGGTTATGTGCAACAACTGGACAATGGTATTAAGCGTTTAGAGCAAGCACTGGTTTGGTTGTATGAGTTACCTTTAGGCGGTACAGCTGTGGGTACAGGTTTAAATGCTCACCCTGATTATGCTGAACAAGCAGCCGCACAATTGTCAGCTTTAACCTCGTTACCATTTATCAGCAATCCAAATAAGTTTGAGGCTTTAGCTGGGCGTGATGCTGCTGTTTTTGCTTCAGGCGCGTTAAAAACTTTAGCTGCGAGTTTAAATAAAATTGCCAATGACATTCGTTGGTTAGCAAGTGGACCGCGTTGTGGTTTTGGTGAAATACATATTCCTGAAAATGAGCCTGGTTCAAGTATCATGCCAGGGAAAGTAAATCCAACACAATGTGAAGCAATGACAATGGTGGTTGCACAGGTCATGGGCAATGACACAACGATTAACTTTGCTGGTGCATCTGGAAATTTTGAACTGAATGTTTTTATGCCTGTGATTGCATTTAATTTAATTCAATCTATTCAATTATTAGGTGATGCTTGTAATAGTTTTGACGAGCATTGTGCAGTAGGGATTGAGCCAAATCGTGAAAAAATAGACTATTTCTTACATAATTCATTGATGTTAGTTACAGCTTTAAATCCTGTGATTGGTTATGAAAATGCAGCAAAGGTTGCAAAAACAGCATATAAACAAGGCAAAACTTTAAAAGAAGTCGCAGTGGAGTTGGGCTTTGTCAGTCCAGAACAGTTTGATGAGGTTGTACAACCTGAAAAAATGGTTCATCCAAATGTCAAATAAACATAATTAAGTTTTAATGAAAATGCCAATTTTGAATTGGCATTTTTTATATCAGAGAATATCTTTTTTCAAAAAATGATATATAAATCATGATCTTTTATATGTGAAAAAGAAGATTTTTCACTATTTTTTTGTTCTAATAAATAAATCGTTATTAAACACATATTGTTTAGTTTTATTTAATAATTAACTGGCGTTGTCTGGTATTTCCCCGAGAAAATAGCAAAGGATTTTTAAAAATGTCGAATCATTTTTTAGATTTAATTGAAAATAGACGAACAATTTATGCGATTGGACGCCGTGTTGAGCAAACACCTGAGCAGTTAACTGCCTTAATTCAAAATGCAATCAAGCAAAGCCCATCTTCGTTTAACTCCCAGTCTTCACGTGCTGTTATTTTATTTAATCAACAACATGAAAAATTTTGGCAATTGGTGAAAGAAAAATTGCGTAGCTATGCTGTGGATGAAGTTGCTGCAACAAAAACCGATACACGTATTGAAAGCTTTAAAGCAGGTTTTGCAACGGTTTTATTTTTTGAAGATTTGGATGTAGTGAAACATTTGCAGGATCAATTTCCATTATATGCAGATAATTTCCCTATTTGGTCAGAGCATTCAACCGCAATTGCTCAGTTTGTGACATGGACAGCATTGCATACAGAAGGTCTAGGTGGTTCTTTACAGCATTATAATCCAATCGTAGATGATCAAGTTCATACTGAATGGGAGATTCCTGCGAGTTGGAAATTGCGCGCACAATTCGTCTTTGGTTCTATTGAAGCACCTGCAACAGAAAAAACATATATTGAAGATCAAGTACGTTTTAAAGTTTTTAAATAGTTTTCATTGATTTTTATATTGTCAGTAAAGCGAGTGATTGATCACTCGCTTTTGTATACATGATATTACTGCTGATTTATGATTGTTATATCATACTATTGTTTTTGCAAAATTATATAAATGGCTAAGCTACGACATCGTAAACATCATAAAAAATTTGATCCCAATAAAATTCATTTACATCATTTAAGACAGCAGTGGGTGGAACAACAGGTTATAGAAAGCCAATTACGCAAAGATCAAACTTTTAAAACTAAGTATTATAAACAGCAGTTTGATTTACCGCTCAAGGGTAAGCCTGCGTATGTTGTGAGTATGATCATTAAATATTTTATTTTGGTTTTTATTTTGCAATTAATCTTTTTTGTGTGGATTGTTTTTTACACAATTTTTGAAGATGTATTTGAGTTTATTAAATTCCTTGATCCTGAGGTATTTATGGAGGTACATACCACCATCTTTTTGAGTCTGTTGTTGGTTTTACCGATTTTTATTTTGTTTTATAGAAATATATCTACATCTCAATCCAAAGCAATCATCCAAAACTTTCAGATTCACCCTGATACTGTCGTGATTCTTTTTACAGATGGTTCAACTGAGCAGATCCATTATTGTGATATTGATTCTGTTCATATGGTCTCAGTAGGAAAAACACATCAGATGGAAATACGCTATAGATTAGCACATAAGAAGGAATTACAAGATTATCCTCGAATGTTTGAATTGGATTTTACGTTCAAGAAAGTATTTTTTCTCAAAAATAAATATCAAATGTATAGTGCTTTCTTACAACAACTGCAAATTAAAAATCCGAGTGCAAAAATTTATACAGGTTTTTGGTATAAAAGTTATTTTAATATGGAAAATTTTCAGTTAAATGAAAGACGATTATTTTTATTAAAATGGTCAAATGTTCTGTTTTGGGTGGTTTTCATTAGTGTTAGCTTTGCAGCTATTTTTTATCCTGACTATCAACATCTGCTTTGAATTCAATATTTCAAGTATTTATAACGCTGTTTGAGCTTATTTTATCAGGATTTAAATATTATTTAGAAAACATATAGGTATTGCAATAAAAACATGAAATAGGCTTTAAAAACCTAAAAATATGGACTATAGTTGAAAGAGTAAAGTTGAGTAATGTGCTTGGTTTTTATTCAATATTGTCTAATTTAGTATAGCTAATCTAGTATTGAGTATCTTTCAAGTTGTTATTCAGCACCGCCTTTTATTCAATATGAGCAATCAATTGTGCTAAGACGTAGTGGGCTGTTGCTAGCATTTGCAACAGTATTGTTACAGATCGCGGTTTTCTTACAGCCGCTATTGCCTGAGCAATATCAAATTGCTCCGGTCTGTGAACACATTACGCATTCTTTATTGCATCCTGACGGTGATGAATCAGATCCTGTACATCAAACCAGTTTTATTCATCATTATCTACACCTAGATCAGTCTGCGCAAAACTCAGATCATCACGATCATCAGCATGATATCAATCATCAATGTCAATATTGTGTGGTCTATGGCAATTTAGTCTTACCACCCGAGTTTGGCATTAGTGAAGTCTTTGTACGCTTACAAGTCAGATTGATTGCTTATAGCAAAACATTTCAACATGTTTATTTTGCTTTACAGCGTCTCTATTTAATTCCCCAAGGACGAGCCCCACCGTTCAGCTTTGCATAAAACTATTCAATGATTTTTTGTTCTAAATTTCAGAATAAAACAATCAATTTACGAATTTATTATGTAGAGATTTATCATGAAATTTCCAAAAATGGTGGGAAGAAATATACTCATCTTGAGCTTAGGTTTGGTTAAAAAAACTACAAACATAAAGCAACAGACGAGTAATAAAACGAGCGTTTATGCTGATTTAGTAAAACAACAATATTCCTGTGCAGTGTTTAGCATTGAACTGCCTCAAAACAGTAAGGTGATGTTATGACTTTAGGACTTACAGCACTAGAACTGGCACGTATTCAGTTTGCTTTTACAGTGTCTTTTCATATTATTTTTCCAGCTATTTCAATTGGTTTAGCAAGCTTTTTAGCTGTTTTAGAATGGCGATGGCTAAAAACCAAAGACCCTGTGTATCAAGATTTATTTAAATTTTGGGTGAAAATATTCGCGGTTGCATTTGGTATGGGGGTCGTATCAGGTGTGGTGATGAGTTATCAGTTTGGTACCAACTGGAGCGAGTTCTCACGGGTGGCAGGTTCTGTAACAGGACCTTTATTGACCTATGAAGTGTTGAGCGCCTTTTTCCTTGAGGCAGGTTTCCTTGGCATTATGCTGTTTGGTTGGGGGCGTGTTGGTCCACGCGCTCACTTTTTTGCAACCGCGATGGTCGCAGTAGGTACTTGTATTTCCATGTTTTGGATTTTGTCTTCAAACAGTTGGATGCAGACACCACAAGGCTTTGCGATTGAAAACGGCATTATTGTTCCGACAGATTGGTTTGCCATCGTATTTAATCCTTCATTTCCATACCGTTTAGCACATATGGCTGCGGCTGCATTCTTAGTGTCTGCTTTATTGGTCGCTTCAACTGCGGCATGGCATTTACTCAAAGGTCGCCGTGATGCCTTGGTAAAAAAATCTTTTTCTATGGCAATGTGGATGATCCTGATCCTTGCACCATTACAAGTGTTGATTGGCGATAACCACGGTTTAAATACCTTGAAACATCAACCGGCAAAATTGGCTGCGATTGAAGGGCATTGGGAAACCAATAAAGGCGAGGGCATGCCGTTGTATTTATTCGGTATTCCTGATATGGAAGCGGAAGAAACCAAGTATGCGATTGGTATTCCTAATCTTGGAAGCCTGATCATGACACATACGATGGATGGTGAAGTCAAAGGCTTAAAAGAATTTGCCAAAGAAGACCGTCCAAATTCATTGGTGGTGTTCTGGAGTTTCCGCATCATGGTCGGGCTTGGTATGTTGATGATTGCATTAGCATTCTTTGCCTTGATTTTGCGTAAAGGTGGCAAGCTGTATGAAAATAAATGGTTGCATCGTTTTGCTTTTGTGATGGGTCCATCAGGATTTATTGCACTGCTTGCAGGTTGGTTTACCACTGAAGTTGGTCGTCAACCGTGGGTGGTTTATGGGGTAATGCGAACCAAAGATGCATTATCGCCTGTATCGGCAGAGCAAGTGGGACTAACACTAATCATTTTTGTGGTGGTGTACTGCGTGGTATTTGGCATCGGGATTTATTACATGCTGAAACTGATGCATAAAGGTCCGCAATTTATTCATGCAACGCCTGAAGGTGCAATTCATAGCGAAGAGGCGGTGATTCTTGCCTCAAAACGTCCATTGACCAGTGTAGAAGAAAGCGTTGACTCAGATTTGAATGCTGGCAATAGCAATGAACAGGAGCGTAAATAATGATTGATTTATCTCTGATTTGGATTGTGATTATTGCCATTGGCGTGTTTATTTATGTGGTGTTGGATGGTTTTGATTTAGGCATAGGGATTCTATTCCCATTCTTCAAAGACCAACATGAACGTGATGTCATGATGAATACCGTTGCGCCTGTATGGGATGGTAATGAAACGTGGATGGTGCTCGGTGGTGCAGCCTTATATGCGGCATTTCCTTTGGTCTATGCGACAGTGTTGTCTGCACTGTATATGCCCATCATTTTGATGGTGATTGCTTTGATTTTCCGTGGTGTGGCATTTGAGTTTCGTTTTAAAGCCAATCGAACTAAGCATTTCTGGGACAAGTCATTTATTGGTGGTTCAATATTGGCGAGTTTCTTTCAAGGGATGATCTTGGGGGCTTATATTCAAGGCATTAAAGTCGAAAATCATATGTATGCAGGTGGTGGTCTGGATTGGTTAACACCATTTACTATTTTTACAGGCATTGGCGTGGTGGTGCTTTATGCTGCATTGGGTTGTGCGTGGTTGATTTTTAAAACCGAACTTGATTTACAGGATCGTATGTACAAACTCATGCCGAAAATGATCATTGCATTATTTGTGATTTTTGGTGCAGTCAGTATTTATACACCTATGGCACATCCTGAAATTGCTGCGCGTTGGTTTAGTCAGCCGCAATTGATGTATTTCAGTCCTGTACCGATTTTAGTGGTGATTTTTACGTGGTTAGTATTACGTGCATGTAAACAACGTGCTGAATTAAGCCCGTTTATTTATACTTTGGCATTGGTATTCTTGGCGTATACAGGCTTTATGATTAGTCTTTGGCCCTATGTGATTCCGCCATCCATTACCATTTGGGAAGCTGCTGCTCCTGAAAGTAGTCAGCTTTTTGCACTTATTGGCGCGTTGATTTTGATTCCAATTATCTTGATTTATACAGGACTGTCGTATTGGGTATTCCGAGATAAAGTCCGTATTGGTGATGATGGTTATCATTAAGCAGGTGTTGTTATTTTAAATTGGGTGAATGTCTGAGTGACTGAAAACAAAGACATTCACTTTAAATGAACGCAAAGGAGATGAAAATTGAAATTATCTCAGACTCAATGGTTTATTTTGCTTTGGATCGGTGGTTTTCTGACTTTATTAATCATTGCAGGATTTTTTAGAATGCTGATTCAGTTGGCATATTAATGTAAATTTATTTTTACAATCAAAATTTAGTCATTAAAATAAGAAATTTTTATAATCCTTATTTTAATGACTTTTATTTTCTTTTAATTGTATTACTTGGACTTTCTCCAAAACGCTTTTTATATTCTACAGAAAATCGACCTAAGTGTGAAATTCCCCACTTTAAGGCAATATTGGTAATATTTGCATCTTTATTCGACTTTAATAATTCATTATAAATACACTGTAAACGGTAATATCGAATATAAGACTGTAATGTAATATTTAATTTTTTCTTAAAAATTCTTGCTAATATTTTACGAGAAATACCTGTGATACTTTCAAGGTCATCAATATCAATTGGATCACAAATATTGTGGTGAATATAATCTAAAGCAATTTTAAAATACTCTGGATCTTGATCAGAATATTTTTTATAAATTTCATGTGAGTAATTGTGAGGTTGAGCTAATAATAAAGATTTTATGATGATATGTTCTAAGTCTGAAAGTATTTCATGAAAAAGTGGATTAAAATGATTTTGATGCTCAGATGACATGAAAGTTTCGACTAAATTCCACCAGCTTGAAACTTTGTCATTATCACCAAACATAGTATTTTCAAAGTAAATCGGTTCTAGAATAGGTTTGGATATAATATTTGATAAAGTATTTTCTAACAAAGGTTTTGATATTGAAGTAAAGGATTGAATGCAGTCTTTTTCTAAAAAAATTTCAAATTTTTCATTGGGCGAAACAATAGCAGCATCATTTTGAGTTGCATGAAAGGTATGTCGATCTTTCTTAAAAATAGGTGTGCCAGATTTTGGTCGAGTAATACAATAATAATGCATGTTATCGTGTTGATTTGTTTTGAATATTAAATCTTTACCGTACACTAACTCTCCTGTAATGATTGAGTTATATTGTTTACCTTTAAACTTAAAATCTAGAGGTTGCTTAATTGCAGTATCTATCAGTTCATGTGGACCAATGATCTGATTTAAGCAGTCATTGGCATCTTTAAATGAATGCGTGTTTGAGATAATAATACGAGGAAGATAATTAATATGATCCATTTTCATTTTCCAATGCAATTTTTAGAATATTTAAAGCAATAAATATTCCGTAATTTTTGTTTTGAAAATAATTCAAAAATATTTAAATATCACTTTTGAATGTAAGTCTATCCTTAGACTTTTGATTGGTATCATTTGTATATAAATATCGACATAAATACAAGCTTAATTTCTTGCAATATTTTTTAGCATAATAAAACTGGATAAATCTATATCAAAAACTGGATAGTCAATTTTTTATAAAATTTGCATGATCTTGTCATATCAACGGAGAATACACATGACAAGTACATATGTAACTATTCAAAATGGAACAGAATCATTTCAAGCATATCTTGCTGTACCTGAAGCAGGTAAAGGACCAGGAATCGTGTTATGCCAAGAAATCTTTGGTATTAATGATGCATTGCGTGAAAAAGCTAATTTTTTAGCTGAAGAAGGTTATACCGTTTTGGTACCAGATTTATATTGGCGTTTAGAAGAAAATGTCGATTTGGCATATAGTCAGGAAGATTTTCAAAAAGCTTTTCAGCTCTACCAACAATTCGATGAAAATCTTGGCGTACAGGATATTCAACAGACTATAGAACACTTAAAGACACTTCAGGAGTGTGATACTTCTGTAGGGATGAGCGTTGTAGGGTACTGTTTAGGTGGAAAACTGGCTTATTTATCTGCATGCCGTATTCCTGAGCTAGCATGCGTGGTTGGCTATTATGGTGTGGGTATTGAAAATAACTTAGATGAAGCTAAAAATATTCAAGCTAAATTAGTCTTACATTTTGCTGAATTAGATGAATTTTGTCCTGCTAACGCACGTGAAAAAATTATTAATACATTAGCCTCTATTCCAAAAGCTGAAACCTATGTTTATACAGGGGTTGATCATGCTTTTGCTCGACCTAAAAGTGATCATTATCATAAATCTAGTGCATTGATTGCACATGAACGTAGTATTACTGCTCTTAGAAAAATTGTAGGACCTGACTACGATCTAGAAGCACTTTGGGAAAATCATATCAAGTTTGAATTTGAAACACGTGATGTGCCTGCAACAATGGCAACGATGGTGGCTGAACCTTATGTAAACCATATTCCAACATTGACAGGTGGCGTAGGTTATAAACAGTTATCTCGTTTTTATCGTTATCATTTTATTCATAATAATCCAAAAGATATGAAACTTACCCCGATTTCTAGAACGGTTGGTATGACCCAAGTAGTCGATGAATTTATCATGAGTTTTACCCATGATGAAGAAATTGATTGGCTCATTCCTGGTATCGCACCTACAGGAAAATATGTCGAAATTCCAATGCTTGGTGTGATTAAGTTTCGTGGTCCAAAACTTTGTCATGAGCATATTTATTGGGATCAAGCGAGCTTATTGGTACAAATTGGCAAATTAGATCCAACAGGATTACCTATTGCTGGAGTTGAAACAGCACGAAAGTTATTGGATGAAAGTTTGGCTTCAAATACCTTAATGCCCACTTGGTCGAGTAGCGAAGATAGACCTATTACACCTTAAAAATAGAAAATCTCAAATCACATAGTTATCAAATATTTAAATTTAATCGTAGAGGGAATCATGATTGAACAAGAGAATAATATACTTTCAGTAGCAGATGTAGATAAGCGTGTATTAAGAACGTGGTTAGGACAATATGCAACAGGTGTAACAATTGTCACGACACTGAATGAGCAGGGGCAAAAAGTTGGGATGACAGCAAACTCTTTTTCTTCAGTGTCTTTAGACCCACCTTTGATTTTGTGGAGTATTGCCAAAACGGCAAGTAATGTTGCAGATTTTTGTAAATGTAAACGTTTTGCTATCAATATTTTAAATGAAGCACAGCATACGGAGTCAAACCATTTCTCTAAATCATCCACAGACAAATTTTCTAGTCTGAGTTGTGTCAGTGAAATTGAAAACATTCCTGTGATTGATGAAGCTTTGACGACTTTAATTTGTCGAACCTATCAAATTTATGAAGGTGGTGATCACCATATTATTTTAGGAGAAATTGAGCTTTGTAAACATAACGGAGGAAAGCCTTTGTTATTTCATAATGGAAAGTACCATGCAGCAAGCTTGCATCACTCTTATAACGATTGTCGATAAATCAAATGTTTTTTAATTTTTAAATAAATCGGGAAGCTATCTATGCAACAACATCCATTTTTAGAACGTGATAAATTTTTACTTGGTACATTTGCATCGAATTGTTCAGGTGGCATGACACCTTCAGCACTAGATGAAACATGGGATGCGAGTTGGGATAAAAATTTAAAATTAGCACAGTTATTAGATGATGCTGGTATTGATTTTATTTTGCCAATCGCCCGTTTTATTGGTTATGGTGGTCAAAAAGATTTTCAAGGCACGATTTTAGAAACTTTAACATGGACTTCTGCTTTATTGGCATCTACTAAAAACTTAGTGGTCTTTGCGACAGTGCAAGCGGCTGTTAATCATCCTATGGTTGTAGCAAAACAAATAGCGACTATGTCACAAATTGGAAAAGAGCGTGTCGGGTTGAATATTGTAGCAGGCTGGAATAAACCAGAATATGATGCCTTAGGATTAAAATTACCCGATGACCATGAAACACGTTATGGTTATGCACAGGAATGGTTTGATTTTATTGAAAAACTTTGGGAAAGTGACACACCATTTGACTGGAATGGTCAATATTTTCAAACAAAGGGCAGTTATAGTAAGCCTCATCCACATGTAAAACCTCCTATTTTCAATGCTGCAGGTTCTAAACAAGGACGGGATTTTGCAATTAAAAATGCCGATTTCCTATTTACACCAGTATCTGATTTGGCGCGTTCTGGTAGTGAAATTCAAGAATTAAAAGCAGCAGGTCACGATATTGGGCGTAAGACCAATGTGATGACTTTTTCACATGTTATTTGTCGTCCAACCATGCAAGAGGCTCAGGCAGAATGGGATCGTCAACTTGCAAACGAAGATACACAAGCTGTTGATAATTTAATGAATCTTATGTTTGCACATGCTCATAGTTTTCCACATGACATTCGTCAACAATTACGTGATCGTATGGCAGTTGGTCATGGTGGTTACCCATTGGTTGGAACACCTGAAAGTATTGCAGAACAAATAATTGCATTACATGAAGTTGGGTTCAGTGGTACGACTTTATCATTTTTAAATTATATTGAAGAATTTCCATACTTTAGAGATCAGGTTTTACCACTACTTGAAGCAAAAGGCATTCGTTAATAGAACTGCCGACATTTTTAGATAAATTGTCGGCTTTTTTTAAACTTAATCTGTAGTGAAGATCAATATAGGATGTATTGAATGCTTAAAAATAAGATGAAACTTATATTAAAAATGAATATTGCTATTTGTATATTTTGTTGGATTGTACAAAGTCATGCTGCTGAATGGAGTGATACAGCATTGATATGGAGCTATGGGCAAGAATTTTCAGAGCCTTTCAAAAATAGTGCAGATGCTCGTGCAATTGATATAGATAAGCAAATTTTTTCTATTGTGCATAATAGCACTTATAAATATGGTGTAAATTTTGTGCATCTTAATTTGCATCATTCTAATAATGAACCTAATAGCAATGCAGCAGGTAAAGGGGCACAAGAAGCCTATGCAATTTATAGGCATACCTTAGATTTTGGTAAAATATTTCAGAAAGAGCTATATACGGCAGGTGTAACAAAAGGTTATGGCTTAACTTTTGGTTTTGATTGGAATACGAAAAATGATGATTATGGTTCAAATCGTCAAATGTGGGTTGTTGGACCTACAGTGATGTTCGATGTTGTAGGCTATCTTAATTTTAATGTGTTGGCTTTATTTGAAAGCAATCAACCCAATGTGATTGATCACAAATACACATATGATCCCTACATTGCTTTACAAGCTGTATGGGGGATACCTATTGCATCAACAGGTTTAAATTTTGATGGTATTGCCACATGGATGAGTTCAAAAGGTCAAAATGAATTTGGTGATAAAACCAAACCTGAAATTTTTGTTGATGTTGCTCTAATGTATGATTTAAGCAAAGTGTTACATATATCACAAAAATTTAAAGTAGGTGCTGCTTATCAATATTGGGAAAATAAATATGGCAATGATACCAATGGTGCAGCAGGTAAAGGGGCAACAGCGAGTGTACCTATGATTCGAGCAGCCTATCATTTCTAATCATTTTAAGCAGAATACTTTGTAAATGCCATTTTACAAAGTATTAAAGCAATAACAATTAGATGACATATTAAATTTTTTATAAATAGCCTAAGCAAAAATCTTAAATATTTCACTTTTCAAATAATTATGTCTCAAATTTTCACTTAAATCTTTATGCCAATACATCCCCATATTTAAAAAAGGCAATTCAATCGGATGTTCATGAATATAAATACTTAGATCAATATTTAAATGCGACAAAATTTGTCGTGGAATCGTTAACACCGCTTCAGGATACTGTAACAACACTTGTAGGGCGGTTGAATAATGCTGACAACGCATAAAAATTTGTCGGCTGAATTGTTTTTTATTTAAATAAATATCTTCCAATAACAAGCCTGTACGGCGTGATGAAACTCCAATATGTGGTGCCTGAAAATATAGATCGCTGTTCATTATAGTTTGCTGGGTACAAATCACAAACTGATCCTGAACCAAAGGATGATACAAAACGCGCTCACCATAATTTTGTTCGAGATCAATCACAAAATCAATTTGCTGCGAGGCAAGGTCAGCCACAACATTTTTACGGTCGAGTTTACTGCTGAAAAATTGAATATCCAATTGTTGCTGTTGAAAATGTTGTACCAGTTGCGGAAAAATAATCGGTTCAATTTCATCATGAACCGCAATTTTAAGGGTATGCACCATAGTCGGATCAAAAGATTGTTTTTGTTTGGAAATATTTTGAATGACAAATAAAGCATTTTTGACAGGTGAATAGATCTGCTCAGCAAAAGGCGTGGGTAACATTTTATTGCCTGCACGAACAAATAAATCATCTTGTAAATGTTGTCTAAGCCGTTGCAGGGCATGGCTCGCAGCAGATTGGGTAATACATAAAATCTGTGCTGCCTTGGAAATACTTTTTTGCTCATAAATGGTCAAAAACAGTGGATATAAATTGATATCTATCTGATGGAAAATTGCCATATCCAAGGTGTTTTTAGAATGAATACTATTCATAATCTTCTATGGAATTAAATCATTTGGTTCATAATATATTTTCAGTTAAGGTAATGTAAAGCAAGATTGATCATGCGAACATTTCATATTTGACTCGATCAGCATTTTATTTTTATTGAATAATAGGAACAGCAGGATGTTTGAACTTTCAGCACGTGCACAGGATTTTGTAGAACGCACCAAAGCATTTATAAAAAATGAAATTGAACCCATCGAAACAGAATTTTGGAATGAAGTCCATCACCTTAATCAAGGTGGGGATTGGACCAAATGGCAATGGCCTGCACAACTTGAAATTTTAAAAAACAAAGCCAAACAAGCAGGGCTTTGGAATATGTTTTTGCCTTGTCCTGAACTCGGTCAGGGTTTGTCTGTACAAGAATATGCCCATATTGCAGAACTTTCAGGACGCAGTTTAATTGCACCAACCGTATTTAACTGTAACGCGCCTGACAGTGGCAACATGGAAGTCTTATGGCGTTATGGAACAGACGCGCAAAAACAACAATGGCTGAAACCTTTACTTGATGGAAAAATTCGTTCTGTTTTTTGTATGACTGAACCTGATGTTGCCTCATCAGATGCGACCAATATGCAAGCAACCGCTGTGGTTGAAGGGGATGAAATTGTTCTAAATGGTCGTAAATGGTGGTCTTCAGGTTTGGGCGATCCCAATGCCAAAATCATTATTTTCATGGCACATACACCTGACGAAACAAAAAGTCGTCATCAACAACACTCGATGGTATTGGTTCCTGTAGATACGCAAGGCGTAACCATTGAGCGTATGCTGCCTGTTTTTGGAGATTATGATGCGCCTCACGGTCACGGCGAAGTCAGCTTTGATAATGTCCGTGTACCTGTAGCCAACTTTATTGGCGGTGCGGGACAAGGTTTTGCTATCGCACAAGGGCGCTTAGGACCGGGACGTATTCACCATTGTATGCGTTGTATCGGTGCGGCTGAAAAATCATTGGAACTCATGATTGACCGTGGCATGAGTCGTCATGCATTTGGCAAAGAAATTTTAAAACTCGGTGGCAATCTCGAACGGGTTGCCGAAGCACGGGTTGCGATTGATCAGGCACGTTTATTGACCTTGTATGCAGCTTATAAAATGGATACTTTAGGAAACATGGCAGCATTGACTGAAATCTCTGCAATTAAAGTCGTTGCGCCATCGGTACTTGAAAAAGTGGTGGATATGGCAATTCAGATTCACGGCGGTGCAGGCGTATCACGTGATACACCATTGACAGGATTCTTTGCGCAGGCTCGTGCTTTACGTTTAGCCGATGGTCCTGATGAAGTGCATAAAGGCATGATCGCCAAACTTGAATTGAAAAAACGTGGTTATGGTTCACATAAGAAGTAAGCTATTTAAATGATTTGCAATGTCATTTTCCTATGTAAAGATAGACATAGGAAAATACACACCATTCAAAATTTACAAAATCAGGGAAAAAGCATGTCAGTGATTGATGTTGGTGGAAATGTCCGTGAAGGTGAAGAACTCGATGTCCGTGCAGTGGGTAATTGGCTCATTGAAAATGGTTCTGAAATTTCAGGACCTGTGGAAGTCACACAGTATTCAGGTGGAGCGTCAAATTGGACATATCGTTTGAAATACGAAAATGCCGATTTAATTTTACGTCGTCCACCCAAAGGAACCAAAGCCAAATCCGCACATGACATGGCACGTGAATATAACGTTCAAACTTGGCTTGCACCGTATTATCCTGTTTTGCCTGAAATGGTGGCATTGTGTCAGGATGAATCCGTGATTGGCTGTGATTTCTATGTCATGAAACGCATTGAAGGCATTATTCCACGTGCAAAACTGCCACCTGAATTAAAATTTGGTGAAACCGAAGTCCGTGAACTATGTATCAATGTTTTGGATAAACTGATTGAATTACATCAAGTTCCATATCAAGGTACGCCACTTGAGCAATTAGGCAAAGGGGATGGATACTGCCGTCGTCAGGTTGAAGGTTGGGACTCTCGTTATGAAAAAGCCCATACGATCAATGTGCCAAGTTTTAAGTTTGTGCGTAAATGGCTCAATGAAAATATTCCTGCTGATTCAACAAGTTGTTTAATTCATAATGATTGGCGTTTTGATAATGTCATTCTTGACCCTAAAAATCCGACACAAGTTATTGGCGTATTGGATTGGGAAATGGCGACCATTGGCGATCCACTCATGGATTTAGGTGCAGCCTTAGCCTATTGGGTCGAAGACACTGACAATCAAATCTTTAAATCGACCCGTCGCCAACCGACACATTTAAAAGGGATGTTTACCCGTAAAGAAGTGGTGGACTACTATTTGCAGAAAACAGGTTTACAACCTGAAAATTGGACATTCTATGAAGTGTTCGGTATTTTCCGTTTAGCGGTGATTGCGCAACAGATTTATTATCGTTACTACCATAAACAAACCAATAATCCTGCATTTAAAGATTTTTGGATCGTCATCCATGCCTTACATATCCGTGCGCTGAAATTAATCGGCTTACAAAAACTCGAAGCCAATGAAATTGCACATAAATATATGGAAAAAATGAAGGAAATTTTAGCAAAATGACCACGATTTATTTGGTTCGTCACGGACAAGCATCTTTTGGTGCAGCAAGCTATGACAAGCTTTCACCCAATGGCGAGCTACAGGCAAAAGTATTGGGTCAATATTTCAATAAAATTTTGAAAGAAGAACCTTATGTGGTGGCAGGTTCAATGCAACGCCATCAACAAACGGCGAATTTTGCATTGGCTGAATGTTTTCCTGAAGCCAAGATCGTCACAGACAATGCTTGGAATGAATTTAATCATCAACAGGTGTTTGCCCAATATGACCCACGTTTTAATGAGCCACATTTATTACGTGAAGAAGTCGCAAAAGAAGAAAGCCCTCGCGCGTATTTAGCCAAAATTTTTGAAGGTGCAATTGGACGTTGGACAGGGGGGGACTATCATCATGAATATGATGAATCATGGCCTAATTTTAAAAACCGTGTCGAAACAGCTTTACAAAATTTGTGTGATGAACTCGCTCAAAGCAAGCCACGTTATGCCGTCGTATTTACTTCAGGCGGTGTGGTTTCTGTGGCAGCGGGTAAATTACTCGAACTCAGTCCAAATAAAACCTTTGCCTTAAATTGGGCAATTGCCAATGCAAGTTTAACGACTTTACGCTTGGTGGGTAATGAACCACAGCTCTTGAGTTTAAATGAACATCATTTTATCAAGGCGGAAGATTCGCAATTGCTGACATGGATTTAATATTCATCCATTAAAACAAATTGAAAAAATTAACAGAAATATTCAGGAAGATCTCATGGCAAAAACCATTTTAATTACAGGCGCAAGTTCAGGAATAGGTGCAGGAATGGCACGTGAATTTGCCCAAAAAGGCTATAATTTGGCAGTGTGCGCACGTCGTTTGGAACGCTTGCAAGATTTAAAACAAGAACTCGAATCTAAATACGGTGTAAAAGTCATTGCTAAAACTTTAGATGTGACTGCCTATGATCAGGTCTTTCAGGTCTTCCGTGAGTTTAAACAAGACTTTGGCACCATTGACCGTATTATTGTCAATGCAGGTGTAGGCGATGGACGTCGTATAGGCAATGGAAAATTTGAAATTAACCGTGCGACCGTTGAAACCAATTTCATTTCTGCTTTGGCACAATGTGAAGCGGCTGTGGAAATTTTCCGTGAGCAAAAGTTTGGGCATTTGGTGGTAATTTCTTCAATGAGCGCCATTCGTGGCATGCCAAAACATTTGACTGCTTATGGTGCAAGTAAAGCAGCAGTTGCACATTTGGCAGAAGGCATTCGTGCTGAACTGATTGATACTAAAATCAAAGTTTCAACGATTTTCCCAGGCTATATCCGTACTGAAATCAATGAAGGTGCAAAAAAATTACCTTTTGAAGTGGATGTTGAAACAGGTTCCCACTTATTGGTCAAAGCCATTGAAAAACAACCTGTTAAAGCATATGTCCCTCAATGGCCGTGGTTACCGCTTGGCTTGGCAATGAAAGTTTTACCGTTGAAAATTGTCAATAAACTCGGTTAAGTATTTGATAAGACTCGAAAGAGTCTTTTCTATATAAACAACCTAAGTATTTAAAATATGTCAAAACTCAAAATCGTAACACTTACTCTAGTTCCTGCACTACTTATACAAGGTTATAGAGTAAAGAAAAACACGCTACGCTTATCTGAGCCACAGGGAAAAAGGCAGGGAACAATGGGGAAGGGCAAACCGCTATCCATATTAATCCTTGGTGATTCTGCTGCGGCAGGTGTAGGTGTTGAACATCAACAGGATGCTTTGCTTGGTTCACTGTTACATGAGTTAAAACAAGATTTTGAAATTAGCTATCAACTTGAAGCAAAAACAGGGGATACGACAGTACAAGTTTTAGAGCGAACACAGCTACTAGAAAAACAACACTTTGATGTTGTCATCAGCTCAGTTGGCGTGAATGACGTGACTAAACTCACTGCACCGAAAAAGTGGATTCAGTTACAACAACAGTTTTATACTGAAATTGAAAATAAGTTTTCACCACAATTAATATTAGTGACATCCGTGCCGCCAATGGACTTATTTCCTGCTTTGCCAAATCCTTTAGGATGGTTATTTGGACAATACTCCAGTGCCATGAATCAGAAATTAGCAAATTTTATTCAAAATAAATCATTACAACAGAAGGCAACGCGCTATCAATTAATTCAGTTTGATTTAGCACATTTTAAAGCTTTAAATTTACAAATGGCAAAAGATGGTTTTCATCCAAGTAAAGAGATTTATCAGATTTGGGCAAAAGAAATTTCAACGTTTATTTTCAGCAAATTCCTGTGATAAAATAAGTGAAATTTAACAAGAACATAAAATATGAATTACTACGCAAGAACTCTCTATTAGGTTTCAACTACCTAATGAGAGAAATATGGATAAACTTAAATGCCTTAAACAACAATATGTAAAAGTTGTTAAAAAGGGGTTAACTGGTGATTATGATGATGAATTTTTTCCTAATCGCCAAGATAAATGGTATCGCCATTTTAGTACAAAGCAGGAGAAAAGTTTTTATTTCTTACATCGTATTGAATACAAAACTTATCGTATTAGATTAAGGTATAAGCGTTGTAAGATATTTGATTCTTGGGAAGACCTTACACCATTCTCTTGCTATGGTGGAAAAAATTGGAAACATAACTCAAAAAGAAAACATCAATACTATCGTGAAAAGAATTAAAGAATAGGGAGCAAAAGCTCCCTATTTTTATCTTAAATTTTAAATACTTGACACCTATATAGATGCATATATTTATATAAATTAATGAAAGAACAGACTTATTTTGTCTTTTAACGTGTTAATGTAAAATTTAAAAATACATATCTACTGCTATTTATGAAAATGTTAAAATAAGTCATGCAGATGAACAAATATTGTTATAAATGACAGATCAAATTATAGAAACCCATCCACTAAAACCATTCCTACCACCCAATGCTAAGCTTTTGATGTTAGGAAGTTTTCCACCACCAAAAATTCGCTGGAAAATGAATTTTTATTATCCAAACTATCAAAATGATATGTGGCGGATTTTTGGATTAATTTTTTTTAATGATAAAGACTACTTTTTAGATTTGTCGAATAAAAATTTTAAAGAACAATTGATTAAAGATTTTTTAAATGACAAAGGCATTGCAATTTTTGACACAGCGTATCAAGTGATTCGTTTAAAAGGCAATGCATCAGACAAATTTTTGCAGATTGAAACACCAACTAACTTAAAATTACTGTTGGATCAAATGCCTGAATGCAACAATATTATGACCACAGGTGATAAAGCCACAGATACTTTGATGTTATCTATGATGGACAGTGCAGAAAAGCCACAGATTGGTCATTCAGTTCAAACTGTATTTGATCGGCGTTCTATAACTTTATACCGTATGCCATCATCTTCACGAGCTTATCCTTTACCATTACAACAAAAAGCTGAAGCGTATAAAAAACTATTTCAAGAAATTGGTTTAATTCACTGATCAATAATATTATCAGTAGATAAATCATCTGTATTCTTGGATTATTTATAATATTTTAAATTTCGCATAATGTATATTATGTTAAATAACATATCAGAGATTGTAGCCTGCACATATAAACTCAAAGAATTTTTAAGACAAAAATTTTGCTTTTTCGATCGCTCTACGATTCACTAAACCTTGTACAGTCTTTCCACCTGATTTAATCCATACATCAAATTGATCACTCGCAGATTTAAAATCAACGGCATTTAAATATTTCAACAATGTTGAACTCTGAAATGCTGAAATTCCAATGTTATAGGTTAAAGACACTAAGGCATCAAATTGACTTTGATTCACTGAAACTTGAACTGCTCTAGCGACTGCTTTTTCAAAACGTTGTAAATCATGTTGCATAAATTCTTGTGCTTGCTTGAGTGTGCATTGGTCATTTTGTGAAACTCGCTGACCGTTTGGATAAATGGTCGTTCCATAACCAATAGTCCAAATATTTGCACTGTCTAAATAAGCCTCTAGACTTAAACCCTCAAAATTACAAATTAACTCGACACCTGCTGGGCTAATATGTGAAATTTTATCCTGAGCAAAGCCAATATTATTCGAGTCATTATCATCTGTTGCGGTTGCAATATCTGTTTGATATTTTGATTGATTTTTCTTTAATTTATTTAAAAGTGTATGTGTTACAGCAGAAATTAATTTAGACCAAAATGAATTCATAAGGTGAAAACTCAAAAATATCAATTTAATAAATTTTAAACATGAATATTGAAGATATATAGTATGCTTTGGTTCCAATATATTTTAATGATAGCCATGATGTTGAGAAAGACTAAATTATCACTTAATCTTTCCCATTTTTTCAACTGATGATAAAATAGACGATGTATCTTCCAGTTGACACGCTTTAATCAAACCGCGAATTTCAGGTAAACAAGAACCACAGTTCCCCCCTGCTTTTAAACACGCAGTCACTTGTTTTTCATTGCTGATATTATTGGCTTTAATCGTTTCAATTATCCGATTTTTACCGACTTTAAAACAACTACACACTAAAGCACCATCACTGCTACCCATTGACATGGCTTGACCTGCAAGCAAAGCCTTACGATGCATCGCACTTAAGCGTTCACGTTTAAATAAACTCGCCACCCAATCCCGATCAGGTAACAATGCTTTGGGTGCAATATATAAACTTGCGATCAATTGACCATCTTGCAGCACCACACTATGACTGATC
This sequence comes from Acinetobacter sp. R933-2, assembly GCF_030325485.1. Taxonomy (NCBI): domain Bacteria; kingdom Pseudomonadati; phylum Pseudomonadota; class Gammaproteobacteria; order Moraxellales; family Moraxellaceae; genus Acinetobacter; species Acinetobacter sp. R933-2. Next base: position 54,881 of record NZ_JACAIJ010000005.1, on the reverse strand, counting down.
TGTGCAGTTTGATCTTCAAGGTTCAGCCATTCAAAACTTTCATCTTCAAAAGGTAAAAGTTGTTTTAAATGTTCTGTAGTTTGAGTAAAACGACGACGATCAGCCAATTCATAACGCACCGCTTTTGCCGTTTGAATCTTTGTCCACCACACAGCATTTTCAATTGGACTTTTGACAATATGCTCAAAACCTTTGCGTACATAAAACACGCCTTGCCATTGGGTATAAAATGGCTGAATCATCACAGGTGTATGTTTAAACTCAGGTTCTCCTGAAATCTGATCGACCACAGGATTGACCACTTTACCTATACGCGCATCTGAAGCAAATTGATCATTCCAATGAATCGGGGCAAAAATCTGCCCACGACGAATATTGTCGCTTAACATGACACGCAATACGCACTGTCCCCAAGCCGATTTTACTTCAACCAACTCCCCTTCTTTTAAGCCATATTTCAAAGCATCGTGAGGATGAATTTCACAAAAAGGCTCTGCTTTATGTGTACTTAAATTGGCTGATAAACCTGTGCGTGTCATGGTATGCCATTGGTCACGAATCCGTCCTGTATTTAAAATTAAGGGATATTCAGAATTGGTTGAATACATCGGATCTATTGCAGCGGGGGCAATAAATTTTGCCTTAGCATCCGCATGGCTAAATTGTCCATTTGCAAACAGTTGTGCATAGTCCGTATTTGATTGATTTTTTTGAAGAATGGGCCATTGCACAGGCTCAAGTTCGTTATATTCGGACAATGAAAGTTCAGTTAAACCTTGTAAATTGAAATATCGAAAATTTTTAACATCATCCCGTTTGGAGATTTCCGCATTCTGATAAGCAGATAATTGCGCATGTTCTTTAAAAATCTCATGGCTATTTGCGAAATCAAAACCTGAAAATCCCATTTTTTTTGCCACTTGAGCAACTGCCCACCAATCCGCTTTGGCTTGTGCAGGTGCGTCTAAAAAAGCTCGTTGCCTTGAAATACGACGTTCCGAGTTAGTCACTGTGCCATCTTTTTCACCCCAACCGAGTGCAGGTAATAAAACGTCTGCATATTGTGTGGTATCCGTATCTTGGCAAATATCTGAAATTACAACAAATTCACATTTGTCTAAAGCACGTTTGACCTGATCTGCATTGGGTAAACTTACTACAGGATTGGTCGCCATGATCCAAAGTGCTTTTATTTTGCCACTTTCAACGGCTTCAAAAAGATCTACTGCTTTTAAACCCGCTTGCGTGGCAATGGTAGGACTATTCCAAAAACTTTGTACAAGTTGCTGATGTTTTGGATTATCCAAATCCATATGCGCAGCAAGCATATTGGCTAGTCCGCCAACTTCACGCCCTCCCATGGCATTCGGTTGCCCTGTCATGGAAAATGGTGCAGCACCCAACTTGCCTATTTTCCCTGTGAATAAATGACAATTAATAATGCTATTGGCTTTATCGACACCACGAGAAGACTGATTGACCCCCATGGAAAATAGCGTCATGACTTTTTCTGTTTGGGCAAATTTTTTAAAGAATAATTGTAATTTTTCGAGTGAAATCCCTGTTTTTAAGGCAACATTTCCAATATCTGATTCAGCTTGTGAACTGTCTAAGAATGCATCTAAACCTTGTGTATGTTTTTGAATAAACTCGCTGTCAGCATGACCATTTTGCTGTAAATATTGCAATAAACCATTGAATAGTGAAACATCTTGTCCAATCAAAATCGGTAAATGTAAATCAGCAGTTTCACACGTCGCTGTAAAACGCGGGTCGATCACCACAACAAATAAGTCTCGCTTTTCCTTGGCTTGCATAATCCGTTGATATAACACAGGATGACACCAAGCCGTATTTGAACCGACTAAAACCACCATGTCGGTCTGTTCAAAATCTTCATAACTCGCAGGAACCAAGTCTTCGCCAAAAGCACGTTTATGTGCTGCAACGGCGGAGGACATACATAGTCTTGAATTGGTATCAATGTTTGCTGTACCCAAATAACCTTTGACGAATTTATTCACCACATAATAGTCTTCAGTCAGCAATTGACCTGATACATAAAAAGCGATGCTGTCACGACCATATAGGTCTATACATTGTTGAAATTTATTGGCAATTAAATCTGTTGCGGTATTCCAATCTGTAACTTGTCGTTGATTTACAGTATTTCGCCCAAGCATGGGATGTAAAACACGAGTTTCTAAACCCACTGTATCGGCTAAATTACTGCCTTTAATACAGAGTTTTCCATAATTTGAGGGATGATTGACATCGCCCACCACAGACACTTTTTGCCCAAGCACTGTATTTTCAACTGTTGCAGTCACCCCACACCCCACACCGCAGTAAGGGCACGTGGTTTGGGTAGTCGTTTTATTTTCTGTGGAGCTGTGCAGTTCCATTATAGGGATAGTGTTCATTTTCTGCTGTGCTCCTGAATGATTAAACCGTGATTCAGCTAACTAAGATTTATTTAAAAATAATATTTTGTACAACAGAAGCTTTAATCCTCCCCAACCCTCCTTTAAGAAAGGAGGGAGCCTCTACTATTCAAAATATGAGGGGTTAGGGGAGATTGCTTTATTCACCCTGCCTTCTTCAAAGCAAAATCCTTACCAAACAGCAATTTATTACGAATTGAAGAAATTGGCGTTTGATCCGAAATCAACTCGGCATACCAAGTACCATCTTCCGTATCACCAAACAACACCGCACCAATCACCTTATCTTTTTGAATAATAATCCGTTTATAAATCTGACGTTTTTCATCATTCAACACGATGTCTTCAAACTCTTCATCAGTATTCTTTTCAAGATCAATTCTGCCTGCTGAAAACACATCACAACCACTGACTTTTAACTGTGTTGGAACCGTTGGTGCTTTAAAGGTCAAACTGCCATGCTCCGCCAAATGCGAGGCACAAATAAACGCTTGTCCCCACAACGGCTCAACCAAACCAAATGTTTGCTGACGATGCTCAATACATTCTCCAACCGCATAAATACTTGGGTCATAAGTTTGCATGGTGTCATTGACCAACACGCCACGGTTACAACGTAAACCTGCACTTTGCGCCAAAGCCATATTTGGACGAATACCCACAGCAAAAACCACTAAATCTGCACTTAGAATTGTTCCATCTTTCAGTTGTACTTGCGTCACATGACCATTTTCATCACCAAGCAATGCTTCAGTATTTGCTTCGGTGATGATTGAAATGCCTTTTTGCTCAATACTATGGCGTAGCATTTGGCTCGCTTTGGCATCCAACTGACGTTCCATAATGCGATCCATCAAATGCAAAACCGTGACATTCATACCACGTTGTTTTAGACCATAAGCGGCTTCTAAACCCAAAAGACCACCACCAATCACCACCGCATTTTGTTTAGACTGACAATAATCGAGCATTTTATTGACATCATAAATATCACGAAAACTGATTACACCGTCCAAATCTGCACCCTTAACAGGCGGAATAAATGGTTTTGAACCTGTGGCTAAAATCAGTCGGTCATAATCCACGATTAAACCTTTTTCGGTATAAATCTGCTTACGTGGACGGTCAATGCGTACAGCAGCATCACCTGCAATAAAACGAATATTTTTCTCGCTATACCATGCATGCGGATGCAGCATAATGTCTTCAATGGTTTTATCTCCTGACAATACAGGCGATAACATAATGCGGTTATAGTTGCCCCACGGCTCTTCACCAATCACTGTCACTTCATAACGTTCAGGTGCCATATCAAGCAAATCTTCGAGACAACGCATACCTGCCAAACCATTGCCAATTAACACCAACTTCATTTTTTCCTGTGAAGTGCCGTTATTGGTAATATAAGTTTTTTGTGGTGTCGGGCTAATCATCACTCGACCATTTTCAATTTTGCTCGGAAAAACCAACAATTTTTGCTCCTTATCTTCCAAACAACGCCCTGTTGCCAAGCTGAAATGCTGTTTGTAAATGGGTGAGGCAATCACACGTTCGCCTTGCACATCGCCAATAATGCCACGAGCCATCACAAAAGCTTTGCTAAATGGGTCTTGGTTGCTGAGTGCATAAACACGCTTTTCAGAACCCACACGGAAAATGGCAATTTGTTGATTTTCAATCAACGCGCCAACACCTGTATTTGCGGTAATTTCTTCTAATGCGCAAATATCAATCCAATCTAAATCATTCATTTCTTTTAAAATTGTCATCTTATGTTCCTCTTTTCACTCTTTAGCTTTTTTAGATCTCTTGCTTAAGTTTAAGTTGTTTTTTATCCATCAATTCATTTCAGATTCAAGTTCCCTCTCCTCATAGGAGAGGGTTAGGGAGAGGTATTCTCCTCCTAGAGCCTTGTTACTGAGCCATATTGGGTGCAAGATCAGGCACTTTTAATTTGAAAAATAATGGAAAATTTTCATTTTAACTTTTGCAAGTTTTCTATTGCTTTCATTAAGCCTCAACCACAGGAATACGACTCACATCACGTTCAGCTTCAGTTTTTGGACGAATTTGTCCACGAACTTCAGTAAATTGGATATGCGGATCTTGTTGTTGTTCCGCTTTGGCATTGATAAAGGTCACAAAACGTTTACGCACTTCAGGGTCTTCAACTGCAGTACGCCATTCATCTTGATAAGTCCCGACCACATGACTCATACGGCGTTCAAGTTCGGTAGCGACTCCTAAAGAATCATTGACCACTACATCTTTGAGATAGTCCAAACCACCTTCCATGTTGTCGCGCCACACAGAAGTCCGTTGCAAACGATCCGCCGTTTGGATATAGAACATAAAGAATCGGTCGATATATTTGATTAAGGTTTGTGTATCTAGGTCAGAAGCTAGTAGTTCGGCATGGCGTGGTTTCATCCCACCATTACCACAAACATAGAGATTCCAACCTTTTTCAGTGGCAATCACACCGACATCTTTGCTTTGTGCTTCGGCACATTCACGGGTACAACCTGAAACAGCCATTTTCAGTTTATGCGGTGAACGTAAACCCTTGTAGCGATTTTCAAGGAAAATGGCTAAACCGACAGAATCATCCACACCATAGCGGCACCATGTACTACCGACACAGGATTTGACTGTACGTAATGATTTACCGTAGGCATGACCTGATTCAAAGCCTGCATCAATCAGTTTTTTCCAAATTTCAGGCAGTTGATGCAATTGTGCGCCAAACATATCCACACGCTGACCGCCTGTCAGTTTGGTATACAAACTATATTCTTTGGCAATTTGACCAATCGCAATCAAACCATCAGGTGTGACTTCACCACCTGCCATACGCGGTACAACCGAATAAGAACCATCTTTTTGAATGTTGCCAAGATAGTAGTCATTACTGTCTTGAAGCCCTGCGTGGCTTGGTTTCAGCACAAAGTCATTCCAACAAGAAGCAAGAATATTTGCCGCCGTTGGTTTACAGATATCACAGCCCAACCCATGCCCATGCTGTTGAATCAGATCATCAAAAGTTTTAATTTCATTGACACGTACCAAGTGATACAACTCTTGACGTGAATAAGCAAAGTGTTCGCAAAGATGATTATTGACCGTCACCCCTTGCCGTTGTAATTCCGATTTTAAAACTTGCGTCACTAATGGTGCACAACCTCCACATGCGGTTGCTGCTTTGGTGCATTTTTTCAGTGCGCCTAAAGAGGTTGAACCATCCGCAATTGCCGAACAAATATCGGCTTTAGACACGTTATTACATGAGCAAATGGTGGCACTGTCGGGCAGTAGGTCTACACCACTTCCACCTGATTTTGCAGATGATTGTGCATAGCCGGGCATGATTAAACTTTCAGGATTTTCGGGAACGTCCAATCCATTCAGCATCATTTGCAATAAATCGTTATATTCCTTAGCACAACCGACCAACACGGCACCAAGTAGCTTGGTTTTTTCTGCATTGACCACGATTTTTTTATACACCATCGTGTCTTCATCAGCATAGAAATAGCTCAGTGCATTTGGGGTCATGGCATGTGCATCACCGACTGATGCAACGTCAACACCCATCAGCTTGAGTTTGGTGCTCATGTCTGCACCTGCAAATTCAGTACAACTTTGTTGCAGTACATGTTTTGCCGCAATCCGTGCCATATCATAGCCCGGTGCAACTAAACCATAGATTTTATTTTGCCATAATGCACATTCACCAATCGCATAAATGTCTGCATCAGACGTTTGGCAATAATCATTGATGATGATCCCGCCACGCTCACCAATGGCTAAACCACTTTGACGTGCGAGTTCATCACGTGGGCGAATCCCTGCGGAGAATAAGACAATATCGGTTTCTAGTTCAGAACCATCACCAAACTTCATGACATGCGTAGCATTTACACCATCTTCAATTGAAGAAGTAGCCTTTTGGGTATGAACTTTTACGCCTAAATTTTCGATTTTAGAGCGTAGAACTTTTCCACCTAAATCATCAATTTGTACCGCCATTAACCGTGGTGCAAATTCAACGACATGGGTATCCAAACTCAAATCACGTAAAGCTTTCGCCGCTTCTAAACCAAGCAGACCGCCACCAATCACCACACCTGTTTTAGCATTTAAACTCGCTTTTTTGAGCGCATCTAGGTCTTCAATGGTGCGGTACACAAAACAATTCTGACGATCATTGCCCGGAATCGGTGGTACAAACGCATAAGAACCTGTGGCAAGAACGAGTTTGTCATAGCTAATGACATCGCCGTGATTGGTGGTGATCAACTTATTGACTGTATCAATTGCTGTCGCTTTGGTGCTTAAACGCAGATCAATCCCATAGGCATCGGCAAAATCTGAGCGACACAGAGTTAAATCTTTTGCCGATTTACCTGTGAAATATTCAGTCAAATGCACACGGTCATACGCTAAACGGGGTTCTTCTGCCAAGATGGTAATTTCAACTTCATCACCTGCATGTTCCAACACAGATTCAATGAATTTGTGTCCGACCATTCCGTGACCAATCATGACTAGTTTCATTTCAATTCTCCTCAAATTTTGTTGTTATTGTTGTAGTTAAACGCTATTTTTCAGGCTGATGGCTTCTTGCTCAAGGCTTTGGCGCTCAAGTACCGCAGCTTCAAATAACTTTTGCTCTTTCTCTTTATGCTCAACGGAGAAGCGAATCATCAACACAAAACTTGCTGCAATCACCACCAAACCGCCCAACACCATTAATGTCGTTTGAATGTCCAACATGCCTTTGAGTAAGAACCCTGCTGCAACTGCGCCAACATTGCCACCTGCACCAATAATGCCTGCTACACCGCCCAAAGCATCACGGTCAATGAATGGCACAAGTGCATAGGTTGCACCACATGCCATGTGGGTAAATAAAGCAAATACAGTCATCGCAAGAATGGCGTAGATGGCTGTGTTCATTTGTGAGAATACGATGAGGAATAAACCTTCCATTAAAATCATGGCAAACAACACTTTAGTACGACCATCCAAGCCTTTTTTGGTTGCCACTTTGTCTGAAACAATCCCACCTAAAGCACGGGCAAATAACGCAAGTAAACCGAAGATCCCTGCTGCCATGCCTGCTTCTTTTAAACCAAAGCTGAAATGATCGACGTAGTACATTGCCACGATGTTATGAATGAAAATTTCAATCCCGAAACACGCTGCATACGCACCAAATAAAATCCATACACGGTAGTTTTTAGCGGCGTGTTTTAAAATCGCAAGACCACCTTTTTTATCACTTCCGACATGTACGCCTTGCGCACGAAGTTCCTTAAAGTCACCTTGTGGACAGTCTTGGGTAAATTTCCAATACATCGCCCCCACAATCAGCATCATCACACCGGGAATAATCAGTGCAACTCTCCATCCCATAGTTTGTTCAACGCCAAACATCACCAAAGCACTGAGCATTAACGGCATTAAGGCTTGCGTTGCGCCACCACCTGCATTACCCCAACCCGCGGTGGTTGCATTGGCAGTACCGACAACATTCGGCGCAAACATAATGCTTGTGTGATATTGGGTAATCACAAAACTTGCGCCAATTGCTCCAATCAATAACCGAAAAAAGAGAAAAGATTCATAACTATTGGCACATGCCACACCAAAAACAGGAATACTGCCTATGATCAATAATGCGGTATAGGTTTTACGCGGACCGTATTTATCACACAGTGGTCCAACCATTAAACGAACCAAAATGGTAATGGCGACGGCAGCAATGTTGATATTGGCAATCTGATCTTTAGTGAGATGAAATTCCCCTGCGATGACAGGCATTAAAGGTGCACAGGCAAACCATGCAAAGAAACAGACAAAAAACGCGAGCCAACTCATATGGAAGGCTCTCATTGCTGCGCTGCTAAAACTAAAAAGACTGATTTTTGTTGCTTTTTTTGCTTCTAAATTTGAAGACATAACCTTCTCCTGACTGAACTGAGCGTGTTTTTGCAGTCACTGAATAAACAGATGACTGAAGCGATCAGAGCGGACATCGTTGGCCGTCTTACAAATTTTATTGGAGTCGTCTTTGACTCATGGAAGATATAGCAATGACTATGCCAATATTTTATAAAATAATATAAGATGCTGAAATTTATTATTTTATTTATATGAAATTTAAATTTTACATTTATTTTATAAGAAAAATATTAAAATAGTCTCTCAACTCAACTGCATTGTTGATGTGCTGAATGTGCAAAAGTGGTGCAGTCTTGTCTTGAGCAAATAAGCATTAAACTTATGCAATCTTTTTAAAGCATTAACTCAAGGTCAATAGAAACGTTGATTTTTGTGAACATCTTTAGGTATGTTTTAGCAGAAAGAGTTCTCACCTTAGAAAAATCATTGAATTGCATATTGGCATTTATTTTGCTTACAAATTTTCTGAAAAGTTGCACATCTGTGTAGAAAAACCCATGCCTAAACTCAAAATTGCGCTGATCGATGATGATTTGGCGCGTGCACATTTGATTGAACAGTCCTTGCGTGAGCATGACTTCGATGTAGTGGCATGTCTGAGCATTGATCATGTCAATCTAACGCCCTTAAAACAATTACAGGCAGATATTATTTTATTGGATATGGACAATCCACACCGCGATTTGATTGAAAATTGCGTCAGTCAGTTTGATTTGCCCACAGTTTTATTTACCAAAAACAGTCAAAAAGACACCATTAAAAATGCAATTGATGCAGGCATTACCGCCTATATTATTGATGGGATTGATCCCAACAAACTTGAAGCCATTTTAGAAATTTCCATTGAACAATTTAAAAAACATCAGAAATTGGCAAATGACCTCAAAGATACCAAAACCAAACTCGCTGACCGAAAAGATATTGATAAAGCAAAAGTTTTGCTGATGAAACTGCATCATCTTAATGAAGAAAGTGCCTTTGCCCTGTTGCGTAAAAATGCCATGAGTCATCGTATGACCATGGGCGAAATGTCGCGCAGACTGATTGATGCCCAAGCCTTATTGCAAGGTCAACTGAAGGATGAACCATGAATCATATTGCGCATCTTGAAAAAACAGAATTACAGATTGGTTATATTCCTTTGTTGGACTGTATTGCATTGTTATGGGCAGAACATCAGGGTTATTTTCATGATGTCGGTTTAAATGTCACTTTGGTCAAAGAGGCATCTTGGGCGAGTTTACGTGATCGCTTGGCATTTGGTATTTTGGATGCAGCGCATTGTCTGTCTGCCATGTTGCCTGCTGCTGCAATTGGGGATGATCAATTGGGGATTCCCCTACAAACGTCTTTGTTGCTCAGTCGCAATCAGGCGTATATCAGTCTGAGTCAAAATCTGTGTTATCAATGCAAGATCAGCGCACAAGACAGTCCACAAAGTGCCGCCAGCAAAGTCATTGCTGCAATTCAAAATGGACATGCCTTACAGCTTGCCCATGTATTTAAACATTCAATTCATCATTATGCGCTCAGAGAATGGTTTGCACTTGTCGATGAAAATCTTGCCAAAAATTATCCATTTAACACTTTGCCACCGCCTTATATGGTGGAAGCTATCTCCAAACAAATCATTGATGGTTTTTGTGTCGGTGAACCGTGGAATGTACAGGCTCAGATTCAGGGCTATAGTCAGGTTATTGCTTCAGCGCAACAGATTATTCCTGATGTAGCCGATAAAGTTTTGGCAACAAGCTCAGAATGGGCAGAACTTTATCCCAATACGCTCAATGCACTCAGCACGGCAATTCAACGGGCACAACAAGATTTTGATCAACTTGAACATTTGGATGAGGTGTGGGACTTATTAGAACAGCGTCAGATTATTCAGTTTAATTGCTCCGATTGGGTACATGTTGCACATTTTCATAAAATTCAAAAGATTATTCGTTCTTTTTGTACACAACATCCACCCCAAAGTAATGATTTTGAATGGATGATTCAACAAATGTGCAAATGGCAAAACTTGCAATTGGATGCAAAGAAAATCAATGCCATTGCGATGCAATGTATAGGAAAACACCGATTTTCTGAGGTGGAATGATCACATTGTAGGGAATTTTTGTGTGTTATTGACCAAATAAAGCTTGAGTATAGTTTGGTGCAACTGCACTACGTTTTCCATTCGCATCAAAATAACGATCTACATGGCAGTTTTTGGCTTGGGTATCACAGAAAATACCATTGGCAAATGTAAACTGTGTCTGATTCAACTGCGCTTGTGAAAAAACACGTTCCGCCTGCGCTTGCCCTAAATATTTTTCGGTCAGTACTTTAGATAGACCTTCGGCATTGGCACAGATGTATTGATCACATAAAACCTTTGCTTCGGGTTGCTTTAAATCAATCCCTTGAATCGGGTTCTGTGGTTGAGTTTGCCCTGTTTGACAACCCCATAAAAACATGGGAATACAGACCAGATAAGCCAGTTTTTTCATATAAAAATCCAAATATATCATGCAAAAACAAGCGTATATTTTATATAAATATTCTAGCATTTATACAGAAGAAATATTCTGATCTGTTATGACGTTGTTATCTAAACAACCAAATTCAATATTTTCTAAAATTGTACAATTGGCTTGATGATCTCCTGTGCAATGGTTTGCAGAGGCTTGTAATAAATTCACCATACTTTGTAGCTGAGCAATTTTCTGATTTAACACATCAATATGTTTTAAAGTCAATTGTTTCACTTCTGCACTTTGCCGCTCGGTATTTTTCCACAAAGATAATAATTCTTTCATTTGTTCAGAAGAAAAACCTAAGTCACGCGCGTGTTTTAAAAAGTTGAGCGTTTTTAAATCTTGCTCAGAATAAATCCGATAACCTGAAGCAGAACGTTTGGCTAAGTCCAATAAACCAATTTGCTCATAATAGCGAATCATTTTACTTGAAATCCCTGTCTGTTTTGAGATTTGACCTATATTCATTTCAGTGCCCTCTACTGAAAAAAATGACATCAGTGCAAAGTATGCCTCATGTCATTTTTCTTCATGATTCAATGCGATGATTCAAATTTGATTGCATGAAAATATTTTAAGCGTAAAGCATTGCCTAATACAAATACAGAAGACAATGCCATCGCACCCGCAGCAAATACAGGAGATAACAAAATACCAAATGCTGGATACAACACGCCTGCCGCAATTGGAATCAAGGCGATATTATAAATAAATGCCCAAAATAAGTTTTGATGAATATTGCGAATCGTTGCATTACTTAAAGCAATGGCATTCGGCACGCCTTGTAAATTACCTGACATTAAGACCACTTCCGCTGCTTCAATTGCGACATCTGTTCCTGTACCAATGGCGATCCCGACATCTGATTTTGCCAATGCTGGCGCATCATTGATACCATCCCCAACAAATGCAACACGACCATATTTTTGCTGTAATTGCTGCACAACGTCCACTTTACCTTCAGGCAAAACTTCCGCTTCCACTTGGTCAATGCCTAAGCGAGTTGCGATTGCATGTGCAGTATGTCGGTTATCGCCTGTAATCATGGCGACTTTTAAACCTAACTGATGCAAAGCATCAATTGCAGCAAATGTTGATGGTTTAATTGGGTCAGCCACTGCGACAATTGCCGCTAATTTTTGTCCAATCGCCACATAAATTGGGGTTTTCCCCTCATTGCCTAAACGCGCAGCCTCTTGTTCAAACGCGCTGACATTTACACCAATCTCATGCATATAACGGTCAGCACCGATTTGAACCGCTTGCCCATCAACTTCAGCTTTAATTCCAGAGCCTGTCACTGAGTCAAATGCAGTCACAGACAAAAACTCAATATTTTCATCTTCAGCCGCTTTGACGATCGCCAAGGCAATGGGATGTTCCGATTTTGCTTCGACAGAGGCAACGATTTGCAGAACCTGATCACGCTCAAAACCATCTTGTACATGAAAGTCAGTTAAAGTCGGCTTACCTTCTGTTAATGTTCCTGTTTTATCCACTGCAACAACTTTGACTTCTTGCAATAACTGGAGTGCTTCGCCTTTACGGAATAAAATTCCCATTTCAGCGCCACGACCTGTACCGACCATAATTGAAGTTGGTGTTGCCAAACCCATTGCACAAGGACAAGCAATAATCAAAACCGCAACGGCATTGACCAAACTAAAGGTTAAAGCAGGTTCAGGACCAAAAATAAACCAGATGATGAAGGTTAATAGTGCTAAAAACATCACCGCAGGTACAAACCACATGGTAACTTTATCGACCAAGGCTTGAATAGGTAGCTTTGAACCTTGTGCTTGCTCGACCATACGAATAATTTGTGCGAGTACAGTTGATTCGCCAATCGCAGTCGCGCGAATATTTAAAGTCCCATTTTGGTTGATTGTTCCACCAACCACTGGATGACCTAGCGTCTTTTCTACAGGAATCGGCTCACCTGTGATCATCGCTTCATCGATATAACTATGACCTTCAAGCACTTCACCATCTACAGGTACACGTTCACCCGGACGAATTTCAACAATTGTATCTGTTGTGACCTCGCTTACTGGAACTTCAAGCACTTGCCCATTTCGATGAATACGTGCTGTTTTGGCTTGCATTCCGACTAAATGTTGAATGGCTTGTGAAGTACGTCCTTTGGCTTTTGCCTCAAAATAACGCCCAAGCAAAATCAAACTGACAATAACAGCAGCAGCTTCGTAATATACGTGAACCGTACCTTGAGGTAAGACTTCAGGAATAAATGTTGCGACTAAGGAAAAGCTATAAGCTGCTAAGGTACCTACTGCCACCAGCGAGTTCATATCGGGTGCAAGTCTAAATAAAGCAGGAATCCCTTTTTCATAGAAACGACGACCAGGGAAAATTAATACTAAAGTGGTTAATACAAACTGAATGAGCCAGTTGTTATATTGCCCAATATTATGCATGATCCACATATGGAAAGATGGGATCATATGTGCGCCCATTTCCAAAATAAAAATAGGAACAGCCAAAATTAACGAAATAATTAAATCTCGTTTCAGTTGTTGCAGTTCAGTTTCTTTTTTATCTTGTTGTTGGCTGTTGTCCTGCTCAAGTAGTTTTGCATCATAGCCTGCTTTTTTTACAGCTTGAATCAAGTCACCACTAGAAACACCACCATCTGCTTGAATCCAAGCGTGTTCAGTTGCCAAATTGACATTAGCTTGTTGTACACCTTGAACTTTTTTCAGTGCTTTTTCTACACGTGCGACACACGATGCACAGGTCATTCCATCAATAATAAGCTCTATAGGTTGTGCTTTAGGTACATCATAACCTGCGCGTTCAACTGCTTTGACCAAAGTATTTCGGTCAATCGGTTGTGAAGATGTAATGACTGCCTTTTCAGTGGCAAGGTTTACCGCTGCACTTTCTACGCCATCCACTTTTTTTAAGGCTTTTTCTACACGTCCCACGCATGAAGCACATGTCATTCCTTCGATTGACAAGGTTTCTTGGTATTGCGTGGAAACTGTATTTTGTGAGCTCATGATGACCTCCAACGATTTCAATATTCTGAGTTCAGCATACAGATTGACATCATGGGAAGGTCAAGAATTTTTTTGGTATTTATTATTTTTCTACAACACGCTTGACCTTACCATGATGATAAGGTTTAAAATTTAAACCAATACAATTTCTGTTGGAGAATAACCATGAAATTATTGATTGAAAATATGACATGCGGTGGCTGTGCGCGTGGTGTTACTGCAACAATTCAAGATGTCGATGCGAATGCAAAAGTTGATATTGATTTAGCAACAAAAATTGTGACTGTTGAAACATCTGAAAGCTTAGACAAAGTGACCGCAGCTTTAGCAGAAGACGGCTTCCCTGCAAAAGTTCAGTAGTTCAGTAAATAACTGTATAAAATGCGTTCATTATAAACCGTGTATTGATATACGGTTTATATTTTTATTACCCAATAAATTTAAATAATACATAATCTTATTACCACATCAATTAACTTTAATCTTTTAAATTATTGACCATTAACTCTAAGTTATTTCGAATCAGATAGGCTAAATTAATATCAATATTATTCAACATTTTTTGTTCTAATAATTCGACCACTTGGTTACATTCCGCCAATTTATCCCAACCTGAAGCCGTGAGTTGAATTAAAATACGGCGTCCATGCGTTGGGTCTGAATGCTTTTCAATCCATCCTGTACTTTCAAGATCTTGTAAAATTTTATTTGCAGATTGTGGCTTAATAAACGATTTTTCAGCTAGTTTTGCATTGGATAAACCTTTTTTTGCAGCTAAAACTGAAAGTGCAGTGTACTGCGGTAAACTGATATTTAAAGGTTTAAGCTGCTCAGTCAATTGTTTGCTGATAATACGATCTACACGTGCCAGCATATAGCTGAGTTTAGGTGCATTTAAGTTGTGTTGATTCACGTAAAATTCCAATTCTAAGTTCTATTCAATAAGTATAAGAAGTATGATGCGAAAATCATACTTCTTAAAACGTCAATTAATTTGAGGTTTTTAGCACAGGCGTAACCGTTTGATTTTTACGTCTAACCAGCAGTAATGCAGCTATTGCGGCAATCAAAATGATTGGAATACTTGAACCAATGACCATGGTAGAACTTGAGCCGAAAGATAACAATAAACCTGCTAATAATGGACCTGCAAAAGACCCTATTCGCCCTATTGCTACCGCAGCACCTACACCCGTACCACGCATTGCGGTTGGATAGAACATTGCAGCTAAACCATATAATGCAGATTGTCCACCGACAATAAATAAACCACAACCGACAGCCGACAGTGCTAACAAAGCAACCGTTGGTGAAATCGCTAAACAACACAAAGAAAATAAGATCCCGACATAAATAAATGTAATCACAGAACTCATTTTCAGTTTATCTAACATCATACCCATTAAAATAGAACCAAATATTCCTCCGATGTTATAGCCGATTTGTACATAATTGGCTTCGGTTTTATTTAGACCTTGTGCGCCCATTAATAGCGGTAACCAATTGAGTAAGAAGTATAAAACTACAAGCGTACAGAAAAAACTCACCCAAAGTTGCAAGGTTGAAAAACGGCGTTCTTTGGCAAATAAAACCTCCCAATAAGGCGTACTTGGTTTGTGATGCTGTGCCAAATATACTTTTGATTCGGGTAAATATTTCAGTAATAACGGAATCAATAAAATTGGAGCTAAACCGCCAATATAGAAAATATGACGCCATTCACTGTCACCTGCGAGCGCCATTGCTACAAATGAAGTTAACATGCCACCAAATGGAATACCGCTATACATAATACTTACAGCAGTGCCTTTGTGTTGATCTGAAACCGCTTCTGAAGTCAAAGTGATCATCATAGGTAATGCACCACCCATGCCCAATCCTGTTAAAAAACGGATAATAATCAATAAATTATAGTTATTTGCAAAAGCTGTCAGTAACGAC
The DNA here is from genome assembly GCF_030325485.1 of Acinetobacter sp. R933-2. Taxonomy (NCBI): domain Bacteria; kingdom Pseudomonadati; phylum Pseudomonadota; class Gammaproteobacteria; order Moraxellales; family Moraxellaceae; genus Acinetobacter; species Acinetobacter sp. R933-2. Next base: position 38,987 of record NZ_JACAIJ010000005.1, on the reverse strand, counting down.
ATAATGCCAAACAATAAGATACTGAAAATCAAGACTTTTTTACGACCAATTTTGTCTGCGATTCGACCACCCAATAAAGCACCAGGCAAAGTTCCTAAGGTTGCAGCACTAAATGCCCACGCCATTTGGGCATTATCTAGTCCAAATTCAGCACGCATACGCGGTGCAGCAACGCCCATCGACTGTAAATCAAAGCCTTCAAATACTGCTATGGCAAAGCAGAGTGCTAGTGTTGTGACGACTCTTCCTGAGTAGCCTTTTATTGTATCCATCACTATTTTCCTTGTTCTGAACCAAATATATTTTTTAGAGTTATTTCTCTCGCATGAAAAACAACCAGTAAAATATCAGATAAACTTACAAAAAAATCAAATGTTTTTTTTGATTAAATTAGTAAATATTAAAAATAACTATAAAATACAATAGATTAAAATAAAAATGAAAATATTTTCAAAAAAGACTTGAATGTAAGTAAAACTGATATTAAATTGATTTACATCAAATCAAACTTCGCAAATGGAATATGCACTATGAGCTATGAGAATCGTTGGAAAACTGTAGATGTAAAAGTTGAGTCAGGCATTGCTTGGGTGACGTTTAATCGTCCAGAAAAGAAAAATGCAATGAGCCCGCAACTCAATAAAGATATGATTGATGTACTTGAGGTTTTAGAACTTGATGGTGATGCACGGGTTTTAGTGCTGACAGGTGCAGGAGATTCATGGACTGCAGGAATGGATTTAAAAGAATATTTCCGTGAAGTTGATGAACAACCTGAAATTTTCCAAGAACGTATTCGTCGTGATTCATGTCGTTGGCAGTGGCAATTGCTACGCATGTATTCAAAACCAACGATTGCGATGGTAAATGGTTGGTGTTTTGGTGGTGGTTTCTCACCTTTAGTTGCATGTGATTTAGCGATCGCAGCCGATGAAGCAACTTTTGGTCTATCAGAAATTAACTGGGGTATTCCACCGGGCAACTTAGTCAGTAAAGCAATGGCGGATACTGTAGGACATCGTACTTCTTTGTATTACATTATGACGGGTAAAACTTTTGGTGGTAAAGAAGCCGAAAATATGGGATTAATCAACAAAAGTGTTCCGCTTTCACAGTTAAAAGATGAAGTCACTGAATTAGCAAATACACTTTTAGAAAAAAATCCTGTCGTGTTGCGTACAGCAAAAAATGGCTTTAAACGTTGCCGTGAATTGACATGGGATCAAAACGAAGACTATTTATATGCCAAATTAGACCAATGTATTCATCGTGATAATGAAGGCGGTCGTCAAGAAGGTTTAAAACAATTTTTAGATGAAAAATCAATCAAGCCAGGCTTACAAAGCTATAAACGTACAGGCTAATTTATTCATCTAAATGGACATGTAAGGAAACATACCATGCAAAATGTACAGTTACTCATTAACGGTCAATCTTTAAATGCAAGTTCGGGTAAAACTTTTGATCGCATTAGCCCAATTGATGGCTCTATTGCTTCAACTGCTGCGGCAGCAACAATTGAAGATGTAGATCAAGCGATTGAATCTGCTCATCGGGCTTTTCAAACTTGGTCAAAACTTTCTCCAACAGATCGTCGTCTTAAATTATTAAAGGCTGCCGATCTGATGGATGCAAAAACCGAAGCATTTATTCAGATTGGTATGCGTGAAACTGGCTCTACAGCAACATGGTATGGTTTCAATGTCCATTTGGCTGCAAATATGCTGCGTGAAGCTGCGGCAATGACCACACAAATTGATGGCAGTCTGATTCCTTCAGATATCCCTGGCAATATGGCAATGGGAGTCAGAGTTCCATGTGGTGTTATTGTCGGTATGGCACCGTGGAATGCGCCGATCATTTTAGCCACTCGCGCTCTAGCAATGCCTTTAGCATGTGGAAATACAGTTGTCCTTAAAGCGTCGGAGGCATGCCCTGCGACACACCGCTTAATTGGTGAAATATTGAATGAAGCAGGTTTAGGCGATGGTGTTGTCAATATTATTACCCATGCAGGTGAAGATGCGGCACATATTGTTGAGAGACTTGTATCACATCCACTCAGTAAGCGTATTAATTTTACGGGTTCAACACGTGTAGGCAAAATTATTGCAGAAACTGCTGCAAAGAGTTTAAAACCTGTATTGCTTGAATTAGGTGGTAAAGCACCAGTTTTGGTACTTGATCAAGCCAATATTGAAAATGCTGTTAATGCGATTGCATTCGGTACTTTTTTCAATCAAGGGCAAATTTGCATGTCAACTGAGCGAGTTTTGGTTGATGCTCAAATTGCCGATCAATTTATTGAAAAATTAATTGAAAAAACCAAAAATATTACTGCTGGAAATCCGACAGATTCGGCATTTCCCTTAGGTGTTTTGGAAAGTGAACGTGCTGCGCAACGTATTCAAAAGATGTTAGATGATGCGACCAGCAAAGGTGCAAAACTACCTTTAGGTATTCAGATTCAAGGCACTGTCATGCAACCAACCATCGTGGTTGATGTACAGCCAAATATGCAGATTTATGCAGAAGAAACATTTGCTCCTGTCTGCACAATTCAGCGTTTTCATACACTCGAAGAAGCGATTCAATTGGCAAATGATAGCGAGTTTGGACTTTCCTCTGCTGTCTTTAGTGAAAATATTTCACAAGCTTTTGATGTTGCAAAACAAATCGAATCAGGGATTTGTCACATTAATGGTGCAACTGTGCATGATGAAGCACAAATGCCTTTTGGTGGAGTCAAACAAAGTGGTTATGGTCGTTTTGGTAGTAAAGCGTCTATTCCAGAATTTACTGAATTGCGCTGGATCACTTTACAAACAACGCCCCGACATTATCCCATTTAAAATGTTTGTTGGTAAAGATTGAAAATTTGAGTAAGTCAAATCAAGTTTGTACTTGGCTTACTCAATCTGAAAATATTGAAATAATAGATTAAATAGATAGAACTTTTTTGAAAATTTCAAAATAAATGACATGGAGTGAACAATGGCGCAATTGAATGCAGTCCAAGCCCACGCAGCGCATAATGATGTAGAACGTTTTGTAAAACTCGGTGGGCATGAAATTAATTTTCATTATCAAAATCAAACACTTTATATTTCACCCAAAGAGCAACTTCAAGATTATCCTCAGAAGCTTACAGACCGTTTATTACATTTTGCTCAAACTCAGCCAGATCATTTATTTGCAGCCAAACGTAATATACAGGGAGAATGGGTCAAACTCAGCTATGCAGATACCGTGCAAAAAGCGTGGCATATTGCACAAGCATTACATAATCGTGGCAATTTATCAGCAGAACGACCATTGGTTATTTTGTCGGGAAATGATCTAGAACATTTACTTTTATCAATGGCTGCGATGTTTGCAGGTGTTCCATTTTCAGCAATTTCCCCTGCTTATTCATTAATTTCGCAAGATTTTAGCAAATTAAAACATGTTTTTGATGTCCTTACACCGGGGTTGATTTTTGCAAATGATGGACATGCTTTTGCTCATGCGATTCAAAGCTGTGCGAGTTCAGATATTGAGGTGATTACATGTTCAGGCATGTTAGGTGAACAACGATGTACTGCATTTCAAAGTTTATTAGATACGCCTGTTCATAATGTTAAAGCGCATTATGAAAGTTTAGACGAACATCAAATTGCAAAGTTTTTATTTACTTCAGGCTCAACAAAACTACCCAAAGCAGTACCTACAACACACTTAATGTTATGTGTAAATCAACAAATGATTTTACAAACCTTCCCTGAATTTGCAGACACTCCACCTGTTTTATTAGATTGGTTGTCGTGGCATCATACTTTTGGTGGCAGCCATAATGTCGGTATTGCACTATATAATGGCGGAACCATTTATATTGATGATGGTAAGCCTGTTGCAGGCAAGTTTGATGAAACAATTCGTAACTTAAAAGAAATTTCTCCAACAGTGTATTTAAATGTACCAAAAGGCTGGGAGGAACTCACCGTAGCGTTGGAAAATGATGCTGAATTACGAGAACATTTTTTTGCCAAAGTTAAAATCTTATTTTTTGCAGGTGCTGCATTATCAGATGCAGGTTGGAAACGATTAGATCGTATTGCACAGCAGCATTGTGGTGAGCGTATTCGTATTATGTCAGGTTTAGGCATGACAGAAACTGCACCTTCGTGTTCATTTTCAACAGGTCCTAAAGTGATGGCTGGGTTTATTGGTTATCCTGCGCCGGGCTGTGAAATTAAACTCTCTCCTATTGGTGATAAATTAGAATTTTGTGTACGTGGTAAAAATGTTATGCGTGGTTATTGGCGTTTAGCAGCAGATCAACAAGCCAATATTTTTGATGAAGAAGGCTATTATCGTACAGGCGATGCTGTACGTTTGGTCGATCCAAAGCGTCCAGAACTGGGGTTAATGTATGATGGACGTATTGCCGAAGACTTTAAATTAAATACAGGCACATTTGTTAATGTAGGCACACTTCGTAATAAAGTGCTGATTCAGGGTAATCAACTGATCCAAGATGTGTGTATTACAGGTTCAAATTTAAATGCTTTAGGTTTTCTGATTTTTGCAAAACTTGATGCATGTGCCGAACTTGCAGGTCTGCATAAAAATAGTACAGCCACTGAAATCTTAACGCATCCTAAAGTGCATGAATGGTTTAAAAAATTTCTGATGGAATTTAATAAAGATGCAACTGGAAGTTCAAATACCGTTTCAATGTTATCGCTTATGTTACAAGCACCGCAGTTAGATGCAGGTGAAATTACGGACAAAGGAAATTTAAACCAAAGTAACATTTTAAAAAGACGTCAAGCATTGATTGAAGAACTTTATTCAAAACAAACAGATAATCCTTTAATTATCCGTGTTCCTGTGCTGAAAAATTAAAACCTTAAACAAAAAACCTGAGTAAAAACAGCATATTTAAATTTATGCTGTCAGGATTTTTTTGTCTTATTTTTTGAATATTGGGAATTTAAGTATGCAAATTGATCATGATTTTGAGTTATTTCGAGATAATTTTAAGCGTTTTTTAGCAGAATATGTTGCGCCTTTTTATGAATCTTGGGAAGAAAATGGACTCATTCCACGCGAGTTATGGCATCAATTAGGTGAAAATGGTTTTTTATGTGTTGATGTCGCTGAAGAATATGGTGGATATGGCGCACCAGTGCATTATTCACTGATGTTAGTACAAGAAACAGCGCAAGCAGGTTTTACCTCTTTGGCTGTGGCAATGGGTGGGCAAAGTGAATTGGTTTCACCTTATATTCAAAATATTGGGACAGAAGCCCAAAAAAAATACTGGTTACCCAAAATGGTATCTGGCGAAGTCGTTACAGCAATTGCTATGACAGAAGCCAATGCTGGATCAGATTTACAAGCCATTCGAACTCAAGCCATTTTAAAAGATGATTATTATTGTGTTGATGGTTCTAAAACCTTTATTTCTAATGGTCAACATGCAGATTTAATTGTATTAGTGGCTAAAACTGATCCGCATGCACGGGCAAAAGGAATGTCTATTTTATTGGTCGATGCTCATCTAGAGGGGGTCAAAAAAGGTCGTTTACTCAAAAAAATAGGCTTGCATGCTCAAGACACCGCAGAACTTTTTTTTGATCAAGTGCGTGTTCCTCAGGATCAACTTTTGGGGCAAGAAGGTCAAGGCTTTACTTATCTTATGCAAGAATTACCACGTGAAAGATTAAGTATTTCTATGATGGCTTTAGGGTCAATTTTAGGTGCGATTCAGATTACGACTCAATATGTAAAAGAGCGAAAAGCTTTTGGGCAATATTTAAGTCAAATGCAAAATACACGATTTGTTCTTGCTCAAGCCCAGATTAAAGCCAATGCTGCTCAGGCATTTGTCAAACAATGTGCCGATTTATACCATCAAAAACAACTGAACGTCACGCAAGTTGCTGCGCTAAAATGTTTTATTACTGATACTCAATGCGAAATTATGGATCAGCTTTTACAACTTTTTGGCGGTTATGGCTATATGCAAGAATATCCAATTTCACGTTTTTTTGTAGATGCGCGTGTGCAAAAGATATATGGCGGCAGCAATGAAATTATGAAAGAAATCGTTGCTCGTGAGTTACTCGGGAAATAACTCAAAACCAAAATAAAATTTTCGATTTAAAAAACTAGATTTAAACAATAGTTTGCCAAGTTTTCACCACAAGGCAGTACGGGAGCGTATTGCCAAAAATTAAAAACATAAACATTTCAGGATGAAATGCAATGAAAAAACTCTCTATAAGCTGTGCTGCACTTTTGTCATGTTCAACATTTGCCAATGATTTCATTGATAAAAGCAGTGTGACTTTAACCGCACGTAATTTCTATTTTGACCGTGATTATCAAGAGCAAGCAGCTTTTCCTGCGGCTAAAGACTGGACACAAGGTTTTATTTTAAAAGCGAATTCTGGTTATACCGAAGGAACTGTTGGTTTTGGTTTAAATGTACTGGCAACAGCAGGTTTTAAACTTTATGCCGATGACCATGATGCAGGAACAGGAAATTTACCCCGTGATTTAAAAACCAATCAGCCAACTTCGAGTTATGGTGAAATTGGTTTAACCGCTAAAGCCAAAATCAGCCAAAGTGAATTAAAGGTCGGAACATTAACACCTATGAATCCTGTATTGGTTGCCTCACCTGCTCGGCTTTTACCACAGACATATCAAGGTGTTTCATTACAATCTAAAGATATAAAAAATTTAGATCTACAAGCAGCATATATTAATAAAGTGAATCATCGTGATTCAACAAACTGGGAAAATATTAAAATCTCAGGTGTAAATGGACGTTTCAAAGCAGCAGAAACGGATGGTTTATATTATACAGGCGGATTTTATCAACTGAACCCCGCACTGAGACTTGGCTTATTTTATCTTAATGTAAATGATTTATATGAACAAAGTACCACAGGATTTTTATATAAATGGGAAATAGATCCACGTACACAATTAAATACTTATTTTCATTATTATCGTAGTCGCGATGAAGGACAAGCCAAAGCAGGTTTAGTCGATAATGACCTTTATCATACGCATGTAGAGTTAAAACGTGATAATCACAAATTTATTGTTGGATCATTTCAACATCATGGTGATACCGCATTTCCGTATTTATCGGGTGGTGAAACAGGTTTGCTGATTGATACGTGGCCGGGTGAATTTTTAAATCCTAAAGAAAAAGTTTATAGCTTACGCTATGAATATGATTTTAAAGATTATGTACAAGGCTTACGCTTTATGACGCGTTATACACGAGGCTCAAATATTTATGCGCCACATTTAGGTGGAACGAATCTAAAAGAAGGCGAACTTGATTTTGATGTTGGCTATACCGTGCCAAGTGGAACATTTAAAAATTTAGGTTTAAGAGCGCGTTATGCCATCTATGACAATAATATGTCAGCAACAGCCAATATTAAGCCTGTAAATGAAACTCGTCTTAATATTGACTACACATGGAAATTTAAATAAAAAAATATTTGAAAAATAAGTTGGATTAATAATTTAAGTAAATGATTTGAATAATTTTTTATAAGGACATGATATGCAAGATCTGCAAAATTTAGAACTTCCTCCGATTCACCATACTTTAGGTGGGCATGACCTAAACTGGGACATAGAACAACAAATTTTTACAGCGAAATATATGGGAACATCTGCATTTACCAACCCACGTGGTCATATTGAAGGAGGAATGATTTGTGCGATGTTAGATGATGCAATGGGAATTTTTGCAATATGCGCCAATGAAAATCGTGCGGCAACAACCATTAATTTAACTATGGATTTTTTAAGACCCTGCCATATAGGGGAAATCACTGTTCAATGCCAATTTTTACGACAAGGACGCAAGATCTTAAATATTGATGCTTCAGCGTGGCAAGATGAAAAAGTGGTTGCAAGAATGACGGCTAATTTCCTCGTACTTATCAGTTAGGTTTTGGTTTTCAATGTCTTAATTTTCAATAGTTTTTAATATTTAACGTATCAAACCATGAGATGTATGCTCAAGACGATTGAGCATGCTCAAATCATTCGCTTAACAATAGCGAAAAATAAAAATATGGAATCAAAGGAATAATTTCATGAAAAATCGAACAGATTTATCAAAAAAGTCTAAGAAAATTTTGGCTTTAAGTTGCTTAATGACACTGGTGGCGTGTAATGATGACAATACTGAAACTGTCCAAAATCAGCCTATTGCTATTCCACAATTAAGCCCTGCTGTTGCTGCAAAAATGGCAATAGATTGTCAAAACCTAACTCGTTATCAATATAATAAAACCGTCATTACTGATGCTGAAGTTCAGGCAACAGGTGTATTAAAAGTCGGAAATAATCCTATTCCAGAACATTGCCTAATCAAAGGTTATATGGAACAGCGTGTTAGCCCTATAGATGGACAAACATATCAAATTGGTTTTGAAATGCGCCTCCCAATACAATGGAATGGTAGATTTTTATATCAAGGCAATGGTGGCACAGATGGCAATATTGTTAATGCTGTTGGCAATATTGGCAGTGGCGCTCCTATAAGCAATGCGCTATATACAGGATTTGCTGTTATTTCATCGGATGCTGGGCATAATGCGACACAAAATCCACTTTTTGGCTTAGATCCAGAAGCACGTATAAATTATGGTTATGCTGCTATGGGTAAACTCACCCCTATGGCAAAAGATTTAATCAAATTTACTTATGGAAAATATCCAGATCGCTCTTATGCTGGTGGGTCTTCAAATGGTGGACGTCATGCGATGGTTGGAGCAACTCGCTTTGCAGACCAATTTGATGGTATTGTTGCCAATGCACCAGGATTTCATTTACCACGTGCCGCAGCAGCTCAACTTTATACAGCTCAACAATTACGTCGCGTTGCAACAGATGAAAATGATTTAAGTACTGCTTTAACTTTAGCTGAAAGACAAGTGTTAGCGGACTCAATTTTAGTGAAATGTGATGCTTTAGATGGAATTGATGATGGCATGGTTCAAGACATAGATGCCTGTCGTACAGCTTTTAATATATTTAAAGATGTTCCTACATGTCAGACAAACCAACGTGATGGACAATGTTTAACTGAGTTACAGCTTGATGTTATTGATAAAATTTATACAGGACCAATCAACGCTAAAGGCGAACATCTTTATGCAACACAGCCTTATGATCCTGGATTAATTGGTAATAATTGGGCGAGTTGGAAATTCTCTTCGTCGGTTGGCAGTCAGCGTGATCCTGTTGCAGTAGGTATCATTTTTCAAGTTCCACCAAATCCATCGGTGATGGATGATTCTAGAAAATTTGCTTTTAATTATAATTTTGACACTGATTTTTCAAAACTTTTTAATACAGATCAGACTTATACTGAAAGTGCGATGTCATTTATGCTGCCTCCAAATGAGCTAAATTTAGATACCATTCTTAATAAAGGTGGCAAAATGATCATTGTACAAGGTGCTTCAGATGGTGTTTTTTCAGTTGATGATACACAAAACTGGTATGATAAAATTACATCTACTTATTCAGAAAAATCAATTCAAGCCTCAGACTTTGTAAGATTTTTCCGAGTTCCAGGAATGAATCATACTTCAGCAGGAATCGCAACTGATCAGTTTGATGCGCTGACTGCACTTGTTCGTTGGGTTGAATATGGTGAGAAACCAGATCAAATTATTGCAACAGCACGAGGTATAGGAAATTCAAGTGGTGTCATTAATACTGAAATTCCTCAAAATTGGGCTTCTGGTCGTACTCGTCCATTATGTTTTTATCCTTTAGTTGCTCGTTATAATGGTCAAGGAAATAGTGAAAAAGCTGAGAATTTTAGCTGTAAATAAAAATTTATAAAATTTGCTTAGGCTATTTTGGTCAATATTTTAAAGCAGACACATTGAAATGTATCTGCTTTTTTGATTTTTACTCTTTATTTTTAAAGCTAAACGGTGATTTCTTTGACATCGATTGGTTTGGTTTTTTGGCGGTAAAAGATTTTCCCTAAAGCCAAAACAAGAAAAATAGCGAAAATAAAAACAACACCATAATAAGCATATAGGGTTGCAGGTGCTAAACCTTGGTCGAGAAATAATCCTGCTATCGTTGGTGATAAAATTGCACCTAAACGCCCAAAACCAATAGCATAACCTACCCCTCGACTGCGTATATCTGCCGAATAGATGGTTGGAGAAATTGAATATAATCCTGCAACACAACCATTAATCACAATACCCAGTAATAAACCCACTGCTAATGCAATATTGACTTGTGTTGATACGCTAACAAAAAGAAAAACTCCAAGTGCAGTTAAAGCTAAAAATAAACTTAATGCATAAAATATTTTAATTCTTGAAGCAAGTAAACCGATCAGTGCAGCACCAAAAATACCACCTACACTGATTAAAATACCTGTACTCACCCCTTGTTGTGGTGACATTCCCATAGAAATCAGAATTTTTGGCGTCCAGCTCATCACAAAGTAAAAACCGAACATGACGAGAAAAAAAGCGCCCCATAAACATAAAGTTTGCAAGCCTTGTTGTCCTTGAAACAGTTTGGTCATTTGCCCTACTTGTTCTTTTCCCTGATGATTTTGATAAGTTGGTAGATGCGTCAGTCTACTGATTTGCATACGTGCAATAATTGTATTGATTTTTTCCAAAGCTTGTTTAGGTCGTTTCGCAAGTAAATAATCTAAAGATTCAGGCAGTAACCAAGCACTGATACCCAGCATAATTAAAGTTGAAACGCCACCTGCGAAAAAAATACTACGCCAACCCAAATGTTCAATCAAAGTTAATGATAAAATTCCACCAAATGTTGCCCCTATTCCATAGCCAGTTGACATTAAACTGACGGCTAGACTTCTCCAACGGGCATTTGCATATTCACTTGCAAGAACATTACTACATGCCAAAATACCACCGACTCCGACACCTGTAATAAATCTCAGAAGTGCTAAGGTGCTATGGCTTGGCACAAAAGCACATGCCAACATGCTGATTCCTGCAATGAATAAACAGATTAAAATCAACAAACGTCGTCCAATTTTATCTGCTAATGGCGCTAAAAAAATTGATCCAGCCGCCATACCAAATAAACCCGAACTCAGTAATAAGCCGATTTGAGCGCCTGAAAGTGACCATTCTGCTGAAACTGAAGGTGCAGTAAATGCCATGACCATGACATCAAAACCATCAATAATATTTAAAAAAATACAAATAATGATAATAAACCACTGATACTTCATCATTTTATTTTGATTTATTTCTTCAACAATATCTCTTTCCATTTATATATCTCTCCGAATTTGGAAAAGATACACAAGGCACAGTCATGATGAGCTTTGAGTGATTATGCATATCCTTATCCATAATTGCCTAGATCAAATAATCCAACCATTTTGCTTTTTATTAAAAGAAAAATAATGTCTATGAAGCATCCTGCTTCCTTTTTATACTGACTTTATGGATCCAAAAAATCAATATATTTTATAAAAATAAAGAAAAATATACCTATTTAAATACAATAAATTATTTTTTAAATTAAAATTAATTAAATATTATCACCACAATAAAGCATAAATTACAAAAAACAGATCAAGTTACAATCATTTAATTATTTTTATTATTCAGTTGACCTTATCTGAAAATTATCTTAAATTGGATCCAATTGGTGATAAGGAGTCGTCACAATGTTTATTAAAAATGCATGGTATGTTGCTTGTCGTTCTGAAGACATTACAGAAAAACCTTTAGGACGCACAATTTGTAATGAAAAAATTGTTTTTTATCGTGGGCATGAAAATAAAGTTGTCGCTGTTGAAGATTTTTGCCCTCATCGTGGTGCTCCATTATCCTTAGGCTATGTAGAAAATGGTCATTTAGTTTGTGGTTATCATGGTTTAGTTATGGGATGTGATGGCAAAGTCGTGTCTATGCCAGCGCAACGTGTTCAGGGTTTTCCGTGTAATAAAGCTTATGCTGTTATTGAAAAATTTGGTTTTATTTGGATTTGGTTAGGTGATATTTCACTTGCTGATGAAACAAAACTACCTTATTTAGAATGGGCTGATCATCCTGAATGGAGCTATGGCGGAGGATTGTTTCATATTCAATGTGATTATCGTTTAATGATCGATAATTTAATGGATCTGACTCATGAAACCTATGTTCATTCGAGCAGTATTGGACAAAAAGAAATTGATGAATCTTTACCAGTCACTCATGTTGATGGAGACCATGTCATTACTGAACGCTATATGGAAAATGTCATTGCTCCACCTTTTTGGCAAATGGCTTTACGTGGTCATCACTTAGCTGATGATATTCCTGTAGACCGTTGGCAACGTTGTCATTTTTATGCGCCAAGTCATGTACATATTGAAGTCGGTGTCGCGCATGCTGGACATGGAGGCTATCACGCAACAAAAGATAAAAAAGTAGCTGCAATTGTTGTGGATTTTATTACCCCAGAAACAGAAACATCTCATTGGTATTTTTGGGGAATGGCACGCAATTTCCAAGCGGATAACGCAGAACTGACTGAACAAATCCGTCAAGGACAAGGCAAAATTTTTACAGAAGATTTAGAAATGTTAGAGCAACAACAACAAAATATATTACGTAATGCACATCGTAAATTATTAATGCTCAATATTGATGCTGGAGGTATTCAATCTCGTAAAATCATTGAGCGTTTAATTGCAGCAGAAACTCAGCAAAATGAGAATACAATACGCCAATTCCCTAATATTCATGTGATTTAAGGAGTTCGAAAATGGACGTTCGTATTGATAAAATTCACCAACTTACAGCAAATATTCGCGCTTTTGAATTGGTGTCTACAACACATGATCCTTTAGCTCGTTTTAGTGCAGGCTCACATATAGATGTACATTTAAAAAATGGTTTAACTCGTCAATACTCACTCTCAAACAGTAGTCACGAAAATCATCGCTATGTCATTGGTGTATTAAATGATGAAAATTCACGTGGTGGATCACGCTGTATGCACAACGAATATCATGAGGGTGATATTTTAAAGATTGGGCAGCCGCGTAATTTTTTTGAAATTCATGCAGAAACTCAAAGCGCCCTGCTATTTGCAGGAGGTATTGGTATTACGCCTATTCTCTCTATGGCATATCAATTAAAACAACAAAATATTCCATTTGAGTTACATTATTTTGTACGCTCTCATGAAATGTTAGCATTTTATGGCAATTTAACGACACATTTTGCAGAACATCTACATGTTCATATTCAAGATCAGCCTGAAACTCAATGCAATTTGCAACAATTATTGTCTACGCCTTCAGCTAAAAAGCATTTATATGTGTGTGGTCCTCATGGTTTTATGGATTTTATTCGCGAAACAGCACAGCAAATGAATTGGCAAACACCGCAATTACATCAAGAACATTTTGTTGCTCAAAAGCAAACTCAACAAAATGATGAAGCATTTACCATTGAAATACTGGGTTCTGATCAAAAAATTGAAGTTGCAGCACACCAAACAGCCACTCAAGCTTTAATTGAGCATGGTTTTAATATCCCTGTTTCTTGTGAACAAGGTATTTGTGGAACCTGTATCACTTCTGTTGTTTCAGGTATTCCTGAACATCGAGACTTATTTATGACGGATGAAGAACATGCAATGAATAATCAGTTTACACCCTGTTGTTCTCGTTCTAAAAGTAAAATATTAGTGCTAGAACTCACTTAAAAATTGAGCATTTCTCGATGACTACTCATTCAGTAAAAATGTCTCTTTTATTTAAATGATCAGATCTGAATACTGAACAGATTTTATTGACAATTCATTTATATTTTGAAGATAAATAAGTCATTTATGAATTGTCAACAAATCCACCATGTCATTCTTTATTGATTCAAACTTGCTTGGTCTTGCATATCAACATATTCAATATAACCTCGTCCTTCTACATGACGATCAAAATATTGTCCTTTGAACTGATATGCACTCACATAGCCACGACCATGCCCATAGCGATACTCACTATCAATTTCGGCAATAATATTTAAAATAAGTTGTTGTTTTTCATCACGTGCTGTCCAACTAAATCGGCGTGGCAAACGCATTTTGTGCCCATCAGGTGCAACATAGACTTCAGCATCATAATCAATAACTTTAAACTCAACATCGGTATAAACTTCAGCTTTTTGATCTGTATGGCGAATATGCAAAGTGTAAGCTGCTGGCTGCTCTAAAATATCAACTTTAGTTAATAATAACTGTGTCGTTTCATTTAAATTAATGATTTGATAAGTAAAAAAAGTCAGTGGAATTTTATGTTGTTCTGGTAATAACTTACTCATCACACTATATGGTCCCACCGCACGTGCATATTCATAAGTACATAGACCTTGAGCATGTGTCGTTTTATTTTGATAATTTAATTCACCTTTAAACGTACTCAACAAACTAAAATGATCATAAATTGGTGATTTCACAAACCATGACACCTGATCAGACACATCTAAATCAAATGCAAAATCAAGCCCATGATACTGACCTTTCAGTTGAATATGCGGTAATTTTCCAGAAATAGAAACTTCTTGCCCAAGTTCAATCAAATGATTTTCATTTGAAATATGCGTATCTTGAGGAATAATATAAGCTTTCAATAAATGCTGCTCCACCGCAGCAGTGCTTGAAAATAAAGTGGCTGACTGACGCGGATCACCAAGCGTAATATGATCGTGATCGAATGCCAAAACACCAGGCGTTCCAATAAAAATCATAATATTTAAATAACGATGAGGTTCAGGTAATAATGGAAAAAATATTCCATAATGTGACCATGCATATAACTTGTCATTCACACGTGGATCGATCATTTCAGAGGTTTTAAAACTTGATGTCGATGATTTCACAGCTTGGTCTAATAATGCCTGACCTGTTAATAAAGTTTTTCCAAAAAATTTACTAAAAATTGATAGATAAGGTAATTTTCTTTTCATCATTGCCTGTGAATATTTTAAATTTTGTCTATGCTAAAAATAAAAACCAAAATTCAAAAGTGGATTTTAGGACAAGTTTTATGCTTTATAGGACATGAAAAATCATGGAAAATGGTTTAATTCAGTTCATTCAGCCTGATTTGTGAAAATTGCCCGTACTGTTTCCCCTAATAAAACCACACTGCTATGCTCACGCATCAAACTTTCTGCGCGCCCTGCTTGACGATGAAGCAATGCATCATAAATGGAGCAATGTTGTAAATGTGCATAATGCAATCGTTGGTATTCTGACAAAGGTTTATTTGAATCATATGTGAGTGCTTGAGCCGAAGCCATTGGCAGTTGATTATTTTTTGCCAAAGCCTGCATCAAAGCGATATTTTGCGAAGCTTGAATAATAACATCATGAAAAATGACATTTAAATTATGATACTTTTCAATATCATCATCATTAAATTCTGATTTTTCAGCAAATAGTTTTTCGATCTCGACAATACAATGCTTTAGTTTTTCTTGCTGTTCTGTGGTGATGCCTTGTTCAGCCAGTTTTTTTGCAGCCAAACCTTCTAACACGCCACGCACTTCTAAAGCATCATGGATTAAATTTTCTGAAATTTCACGCACCATATAACCACGAGTGGGATTTTTTAATAACAATCCTTCTTGTTCAAGCAAACGAAATGCCATACGGACAGGTTGTCTAGAGACATTTAAAAGTTCAGCCGTTGGAATTTCTGCAATTCGACTGCCCCCCTCTAACTCGCCAGAAATGATCATTTTTCTTAATTTCAATAATACCTGTTGCCCTGAAGACATACCTTACTCATTTAAAAAACTATTTTGATTATGCTAACAATTTCACTGCTAAACTGACAATTGATTTATGCAAAGAAATGAAGACTTTATCCATTTATCATGGACTGACTTATTTTACCATCTTGCTTATTTTCAGTTCAAAATAATAAAAAACCAGAGATGAACTCTGGTTTTTTTATCCTGCATTTAGCTAGCTTTGGGTAGATTTTCAAACTTTTTTATTTCATAAGGTAAACCGACATAGTTTTCTGCCAATGTGGTTTGTCCTGCTTCAGAACCTAAAATATAAGCCAATTCCGCTTGTTTAATTTTTAAATCAAAGTCACTTTCAGTTTCAAAACGATGTAATAAATGCGTCATCCACCATGAAAAACGTTCTGCTTTCCACACTCGTTTTAAACATTTTTCTGAATATTCAATAATACCTTGTTCAGAATTATTAATATAATATTCAATTAATGCACTCGATAAATATGCAATATCAGAAGCAGCTAAATTTAAACCTTTAGCACCAGTCGGCGGTACAATATGTGCCGCATCACCAGCCAAAAATAAATGACCAAATCGCATTGGTTCTGTCACAAAACTGCGTAATGGTGCAATACTCTTTTCAATTGATGGACCTGTCACCAAGTTTTCACGACTTTCAGCATCTAAACGGTTTTTAAGCTCTTCCCAAAAACGCTCATCCGACCATTCTTCAACACGATCTGTCAGTGGTACTTGCAAATAATAACGACTACGGGTATTTGAGCGCATGCTACACAAAGCAAAACCATGCTCCGACTGTACATAAATCAACTCATCAGAAACAGGAGGAACATCAGCCAAGATACCCAGCCAACCAAATGGATAAACTTTTTCAAAAGTCTTAATTTTATCTTGCGGAACACTTGCACGACATACACCATGATAGCCATCACAACCTGCGATAAAATCACATTGAATCTGATATTGCTGATCATTCTGTGTAAAAGTCACATAAGGTTGCGCATAAAAATCATGAATTTTAACGTTTTGTGCTTCATAAAAAGTGGTTAAATCTGCCTCGCGTCGTGCTTGCATCAGATCTTTTGTTACTTCAGTTTGCCCATAAACGGTAACTTGTTTACCCTGTGTTAAACCAGATAAGTCGATACGATGTTTTTCACCACCTGTTAAAATTTCAATGCCATGATGCGGTAAACCTAATTCATTTAAATGCTGATCCACACCTGCTTCTTTGAGTAAATCAACAGAAACTTGCTCTAAAATACCTGCACGAATACGGGCTGCAACATAATCCGCACTTTTTTGTTCAATAATAATATGCTCAATACCCGCTTTATAAAGCAGTTGCCCAAGCAATAATCCTGCTGGACCCGAACCAATAATTGCAACTTTAGTCTTTAAAATTTCCATTTTTCTTACTCCTGATCTTATGTCATTTAAGTTAAATTTTTTATGTGAAATAGACTATAGTAAAAAAATGAAATTCACCGTATAACGGTATCAATATCCGTATAGCGGACAAAATTTAAAAACCTAAATATAGGGAAATAAAATGCGTTATGCACTTATTTACAATGAAAGTTCAGGTGAAACCATCACTCAAGATGATTATATTGCAAGTTTTGCCAAAGGCTTAAGTTTACTCGAAGCTTTTGGCATAGACCGACAAAAGCTCAATGCAACACAAATTGCAGATCGGACAGGCATGAGCCGAACAGCCGCACGACGTTATCTAAGGACTTTAAAATTTCTTGGATATTTAGAGGGTGACGATCATTATTTTTGGTTGACACATAAAGTATTACGTTTTTCGAGTTCATATTTAAGTTCAGCACATTTACCTAAAATTGCTCAACCGATTTTAAATATTTTATGTGCTCAAACCTCACTGACTTACTCCATTGTGGTCTTAGATGATCATGAAGTTGTACCCATTGCACGTAGTTTTTTACCTCAACAAGATATTATTCGTAGTAGTCCTTATGGCATGCATTTAGGCAATCGTTTACCTGCACATGCAACATCAACAGGAAAAGTACTCTTGTCTGCATTTAGTGCAGATGAACAAAAAAAATGGTATGAAAAATATGGGCTTAAACGTCTAACACCATTTACAGTGCAAACTAAAGAAGACTTTTATGCTGTGTTAGAGCATGTTCAAAAACAAGATTTTTGCCTTTCTAAAGAAGAGCATGAACTTGGTGTCATTGCACTGGCTGTGCCTATTGTGAACAGTCAAGGGCAAGCCATCGCTGCATTAAACTGTATGTCACAAACCCATCGTGTGACTGAACAATATTTAATAGAAAATATTTTACCCCTGTTAAGAAATACCGCTTATGAGCTCAGGATGATGCTATAAAATCATGTAAAATATTTTTGGAACAGTGTTCCAATTTTTTAAATAGCTTGCTAACATTGTACTCACATGGATGAATTTCGTATTTAAAGTTCAAGCAAAACTTTAAATTTAATTTAATATTCAAGAAGAATAGTACAATGAAAATTGCAATAGATGGTTATTGTTATCACCGACACTTTAATCAGCATTATCCACTTTTAGAGCAGGAAGCCGTTCCTCAACTTGATTTTTGGCAATGCCTCGAACAAGCAATTCAATTTCAAATTGAAGGAATTTCGATTGAAAGTTTTATGCTTCCTGATCCTACAGAAGACGACATTCTAAAATTACGTCAGATTTTATCAGCCCGGCAACTAGAATTGGTTTGGGCATGGGGACATCCTTCAGGTTTTGAAAGTGGGCAAAATGCACAGGCACTTGTTGATTTTCAAAAGCATGCAAAAATTGCCCAAGCCTTAGGTGCAAAAACCATGCGCATTTGCGCAGGTGGGCGTAAAAGTCGACCTCAAGGTACATGGCAAAATCACAAAAAATCTTTACTCCCTTTACTTGAAAAAGCAACTGATTTTGCAATACAGCATCAGCTCACACTGGCGCTTGAAAATCATGTTGATCTGTTGGCAGATGAAATCGTCGATCTGGTTAAAACGATAAATAGCCCTCATTTTGGAATTTGTTTAGATACTGCAAATAATCTAAGAATGTTAGAAGATCCGTGGCAAGCGATTGAAAAAATGGCACCTTATGCGAAAGCAACACACATTAAAGATGTTCAAGCATTTCAAGGTGATCCTAAAACATTTGCATTTTGGCCCAGTGTCGTTTCGGGTCAAGGTTTAATTCCATTAGAAAAGACATTTCACTTGCTCAATCAATTGAATTATCAAGGACTTTTAGCCTTAGAAATTGATTATTTACATCCGCAATATACCTCTGAATACGATGCTTTTTCACAAAGCTTAAATTATTTAAAAAATCTCAAACAATCAGTTTTAAATCAACGCTAAGAACGCAAGGAAAGCAAATATGTCTTTAAAAAAAATCGCCATTATTGGTGCAGGTGTGATGGGAAAAAAACACGCTCAAACCATTATTCAACATCCTCTTACAGAGTTGGTTGCCGTTTGTGACCCATTTTCAGATGCGATGGCAAAGGAATTTGCTGTCCCAAATTTTCAAGATCTCAATGAATTATTTAAAAATCAATTGATTGATGGTGTAATTATTGCTAACCCAAATCGCTTCCATGTTTCAACAGCGATAACTTGTATGCAACATGGCATACCCTGTTTACTTGAGAAACCACTTGCATTGAATACAGAAGAAGCCTTAAGTTTAATCAGCGAACAAGAAAAATTAAATATACCTATTTTAGTGGGTCATCATCGTCGTCACAATCCGATTATTCAACAAGCTAAGGAGTTGATTGAAAAAGGTATTGTGGGTGAAATCAATACTTTTAATGCCCTATGGAGTGTTTATAAACCTGATCCATATTTTGATATTGAATGGCATCGAAAAGCGGGTGCAGGTGTTTTAGCCATCAACCTTGTGCATGATCTGGACTTAATGCGCTATTTAAATGGCGAAATTGTTTCTGTCCAAGCTATGACTTCTCATAAAAATCGTCAATTAGATGTGGAAGATACGATTTCAATTTTAGTTCGTTTTGAAAATGGCGCTTTAGGTACATTATTGGCATCTGATGCAGCGGTTTCACCGTGGGGTTGGGATCAAAATACTGAGGAAAATAAAAATAGTTTTGCCACTTCGCCTGACCAAGATTGTTATTATATTAGTGGTTCACAAGGAGCATTGAGTGTACCAAATTTAGAATATTGGAATTATCCAGAAAATAGCCAAAAAAGTTGGGCTGTAAATTTAGTGAAAAGTAAAATAGAACCCAATAAACAAGAAGATGTTTATTTACTTCAGCTAAGCCATTTTGTTGATGTCATCAATGGGCAAGTTGAACCTATTTCATCGCCACAAGATGCGATTAAAAATATTCAACTTTTAGAATGTATTGAACAAGCAGCTAAGGAACAACGTACAGTTCATTTATCGTCTTTAACTCAATTACAAAAAACTGCTTAATACTGCTTAATATCACCCTCCTACATGTCATAAAAAAACAGGGAAAATGCCCTGTTTTTTTATTGTAACTCTCAAGTATTATTCGAATACTGACTGACTTCATTTAGACGCTGCAGATCTGCTTCATCGAGTTTTAAATTGAGTGCTTTTATAAATGAATCAATTTGTATAGACGATGTCGCTGAAGCAATTGGAGCCATAATACTCGGTTGTGCCATCGCCCAAGCCAAAGCAATTTCAGAAAGCTCTGCTTGATATTGAGTTTGCAATTGATCCATCGTCTTTAAAATATTTAAGCCATGTGGATTAAAATAACGCGCTAACTGACGTTTTCGTGCTGAACCCTCAAGTTGAGAAATATCACGATATTTTCCACTTAAAAAACCCGCAGCCAAACTAAAATAGGTGATCACTTTTAATTGATTTTCAACACAAATATCACGATATTCCGTCTCGTATTGCTCTCGCTCCACCAAACTATAACCCGGTTGAAAAATTTCGTATTTGGGTAAATTTTGACGATAACTGACCTCTAGAGCCTCTTGCAATTGTTTTGCTGAATAATTAGATGCACCAATTTGACGAATTTTACCCGCTTGAATTAATTCAGCATAGGCAGATAAGGTTTCTGCAATGGGTGTATTTTCATCTGGATAATGACTCAAGTACACATCGAGATAGTCTGTATTTAAACGTTCCAAAGATTCTTCAACTGCTTGTTTAATATATTTTTTAGATAATCCTTGCTTTCCCTCTGCTAAGGGCGCACCTACTTTGGTAATTAAAATTACTTTTTCTCTGTTCGAAGGTGTACGCTTGAGCCACTCACCAATCACTGTTTCTGACTCGCCGCCAACATGTCCTGTTACCCATGTCGAGTACATATCTGCCGTATCAATTGTATTTATACCGCGCTCAAGTGCGTAGTCTAATAAACTGCATGAATCTTCTTGATTGACCGTCCAACCAAACACATTTCCACCCAGAATGATTTTTGAAAAACTTATATCCTTTTTCATCTTATTTCTCACTTTTATTGACTTAAAATTTGTTGTGGTCATTCATTCAACTAAATTAAACATTTATATGTAAAAAGCCAGTTCAATTGAACTAGCTTTTTATTGCTTTAATAAAAAATATGAATTATTTCAATGGTGAAATCGCTGTAGACAATGCAATCATTGACTGCATTTCATGCGTTAACCATTGTGGACCACCTTTTGGTGGCCAAATACCATCAGCGACTGATTTTGCACGAACTTCAGAACGTTCATTCAGTGAAGCATATGGCCAAATACTCACAATGCGTGGATGCCCATCAAGTGCGTACATTGCAACCGTTAATTTTGAGTATTGAGTACGTGTAGGCACTGCATTTTTCCATGCCTCTAAAACATGTGGAACACCGCCATGCTTTAATTCATAAGTACGAATTTCATAAACTGGACCAAATTCGCCTAACTCAACCTCTGGTAAAAAGTCAAAACCTGCAAAATGTTCAACAGAATATTGAATGATATTTTCACTTGAATTAAATAAATTTCCTTGAGCAGCTAAATGTGCATCACCCGCTTCTTGATCTGCTTTAGACTCAAAACTACGTAATACAACAACTTGATTTAATTGACCAATATCTGAAAACCAGACTCCTAATAATTTCGCTTTTGCTTCTGTCTCTGCATGAAAATCTTGAATACCATTTGCAACATTTGCAGCCGTACCCATTTTGATCGTGATATTAATTAGTTCATAAAGTTTCATGCGGTTTTGCGCTCCTGAGTAAAATTTTGAGATTGAGTTGTTTGTGATTTTTCACACAAATTTTCATTTGTATGATTGTTTGAATCATCTTTGAGTTTGCCTGCTGCAAATTGTGCAATTCGCCAAGCAAACACCATTCCTGGTCCAAGCGTTGTACCTGGTCCTGGATAAGTACCTTTAAAAATAGAAGATAAGTCATTGCCACAGGCAAATAAGCCCTGAATCACTTGATTGTTTTGATTGAGTACACGACCAAATTCATCACCTGTAATTCCACCACTACTTGCACAGTCCATAGGGACGACAGGTAATGCATAAAATGGAGCTTTCTGTAATTTTCCTAAACATGGATTCGGTTTTACATCTGGATCGCCATTAAAACGATTCATTACACCGCTACCTTTACCAAAATCTGTGTCTTCGCCTTGTTCCACAAGATGGTTAAAACGCGTCACTGTTTGGTTCAATGTTGCTGCTTGAATACCCACTTTGGTGGCAAGGTCTTCCAGTGTATTTGCTGAAAATAAATATTTTTCTCGTAAAAAGTAATCTAACTTTTTCGCACCAGGTAAAACGAAGCCGAGCCCATATTTTTGAATCGCGGTTTCATCACAAATGAGATAAGACACCACTTTTTCTTTGGCTTTATTGGACTGAATTTGTGCCATACAAAAATCATGATAGGAATCAGATTCATTGACAAATCGTCTTCCATCAGCATTCACAGCAATCACGCCTGGTTTCGCACGGTCTAAAATAATGTGCGGCCAAACTGCTTTATAGCCATTTTTATGGGTATGAATTGAACATGGAAAATACAAAACACTACTGTCTACAGATGGATCAATTTTAGCGCCAATGTTCTGTGCGAAACTTAAACCATCACCTGTGTTTGAAGTCGGTGAAAGTGAGTCAGCGATTAATCCTTGAGGAAATAGTTTTTTGCGTAATTGAGCATTCCACCCCACACCACCTGTTGCCAAAACAACGCCTTGACGCGCTTTCACCATAATCTGTTGATTATTTTTATTAATTTTTGCACCAACTACTTTGCCATTTTCATAAATGAGTTCTTGTAATGGTGCATCTAACCAAACAGGTACATTATTTTGTTTTAAGTTATAAAATAAGCTCCCGACCAAGGCATTTCCCATCACTAAGCGAGTACCACGCGCATAGCGTAAACGTGACATAAAATAAGGCAGCACGACTTTCATCGTTGTCATAAAATTGGTGCCAGACGAAAATGGGTTCAGTAATGCATTTAATTCACTACGATTCACCATCATGCCACCTAAACCCATAAACTCAGGACGGGGTGGACGCACGTATTTAAAATCTGTACCTAACACACGAGCATCAAATTCGGCAGGTGCCAAAGCTCGACCACCAAAAGCTTCTCCCGGTTGGTTTTTGACATAATCAGGATGTGCTAAACATGCATTCAGTTTCACCGTGGTTTTTTCATCTAAGTCTTTAATCATTTTTGGACTAGATTCTAAAAATGCATCACGTAAATGCTCTCCACCACGCTCACCCACCACCGATTTAAGAAAAACCCGTGCTTGTTCAATATCATCAGGAACACCTGCTGCGACACTTAAATGCGACCCCGGTGCCCAAATCGTACCTCCAGAAGTTGCGGTCGTACCGCCCACCTGATCTGCTTTTTCACATAACAGCACATCTAAACCATTTAACTTGGCAAATAATGCGGCTGACATTCCTGCCGCACCTGCACCAATAATGAGTAAATCGACTTGTTTTTCCATGTCAGCATTTCCTATGTATTTTGTTTTTGTACAGATTGCGTGGATTTAGCATGTTGAACCAAATGATTTGCAGCCAAATAACCAAATGTCATAGCAGGTCCTAAAGTAATTCCTCCGCTTGGGTATTGACCTCCCATCACAGTATTCATGTCATTACCTACCGCATAAAGCCCATCAATCGGACGTTGAGTATTTTTATCTAATACACGCGCATCATGATCGGTGATTAATCCTGCAAATGTTCCTAAGCTTCCCGGTACCACTTGCACTGCATAAAATGGTCCTTTTTGTATCGGTGCAATACACGGATTTGGTCCATGATCACTATCCCCTTGCGCTTTTTGATACGGCGTAGAACCTCGTTTAAACTCAGGGTCTTGCCCTTGTTCTGCATGCAAGTTGTATTGCGTAATGGTCTGTTTAAAATTCGCAGTATCAATACCACATTGTTGAGCTAAGTCTTCTAAACGATCTGCTTGTTTGAGATAACCATTTTCAATCCAAGGCTGCATCGAAATTGGAAAAGGTTTCACTGCACCCAAACCATAACGTCGGATAAATTTATGATCACAAATCAACCAGCAATGTGCCAAGTCACCTTGATTCGTATGTTTAAATAAATCTTTGACAAATAAAGGATATGAATCACCTTCGTT
This sequence comes from Acinetobacter sp. R933-2, assembly GCF_030325485.1. NCBI lineage: Bacteria > Pseudomonadati > Pseudomonadota > Gammaproteobacteria > Moraxellales > Moraxellaceae > Acinetobacter > Acinetobacter sp. R933-2. Next base: position 14,521 of record NZ_JACAIJ010000005.1, on the reverse strand, counting down.
GGTAAAACGTTTGCCATTTTTTAATACAGCGATTAAGCCCGGTTTCCCACGTTCAACCAAATGTGGAAAACGTCCTAATATGCCATCTAAACGAGGCATTAATGACACAGGTGCCCAAGCGCCTGACCATGGCAACTGCGTATCCACTTGAGCGCCAACCATTTCAGCAAGCTTTAAGCCATCTCCTGTATTGGTTTCAGGTGCAGCCGAGTAATGAGGTGTTCCTAAAGCAACATGTTCAAATAATTGTTGTTTGCGTTTTTCATCATGTGGAAATCCGCCTGTTGCCAAAACTACACCGCGTTTCGCTAAAATTTTAACCAAACCTTGTGGTGTTTTAAAAATTGCACCGACCACTTTATTATTTTCATAAATCAGTTGTTGCGCAGCATGATTTGCAAATAGTCTCACTTTTTGATCAAGTGCCGACTTGAGTAAACGTGCAACCAATGCATTACCATTGACAATTTGGGTTGAACGATGACGAAATAACAAATCTGCAAAATGTCGTAAAACACGCTTAGTCGCATACATAAACGAAGACACAGCATTAAATGTATTAATGAAATGTTTCATATCAGCACCAGATGCGATTCCCATGCCCCAAACTGTGGTTTCAGGAATTGCAGGTCTCAGCAAATGTAAGTTTTTCCCAAGTTGTCGCCCATCAAATGGTGCAGCAACAACAGAACGCCAACCCACACGAGAACCTTCTATATCAAAAAAGTCTGGAACCAATGCACCTGCATTGAATTTGACCTCTGTTGATTTCTCAAAAAAATCGATCATTTCAGGCGCTTTTGTTAGATATTGATGAATACGAGCTTCATCATATTTTTCACCCAGTACATTTTTTAGATATTTTTTAGGCTGCTCGATAGGCTCTAACTGCCCTGCACGCTGTGCATGTGGCGTGTTCGGGATCCATAGCCACCCCCCAGATACCGCCGTTGTGCCACCAAAAACACTTGCTTTTTCAGCAACAATCACATCCAAACCTTGAACTGCCGCAGTCACTGCGGTAGAAAGTCCACCTGCTCCAGAACCAATCACCAAAACATCACATTCATATTGGTCACGATTTTTTTGAGCTAGAGAATTAAACTCATGTTGAGTTGACGCATTCATGACATCACCCCGCAATAGCATCTGCTTCAGCAAGCGCAACGAGTTGTTGAATTGCTTGCAAATTAATTTGAGCACGTTGCAGCGCTGGTCGTTTTGCAAGTGCAAGATTCGGAACTTCTGCTGCTAAAGTAATATCTTTCGGTAAAGCTCGAATCAGCGAAATCAAATCAATTTCACCTTGCCCTGGAACTAAACGATTAGAACGCGCAATTTTAATTAGACCTTCATCACTTGGGTCATATTCAGCTAAACCATCACAAAGTTGTACATAGTTCATTTGTGTCACAGGTAGCGCTTTGACTTGTTCTAAAGTTGAATCTGAACGATCAAAATGCAGTGAATCAATTAATACTGCTGCATTTTTTTGTCCCGATTGCGTCACGATCTGTTGAGCATGTTGCAGATTTTTAACAGCCGTCCACGGCATAAATTCAAGATCACAACTTAAATGATATTGCTGACTCAACTCGCAGAACGCTGCATAATTTTCAACTAAGCGTTGATGCTCAGTATCATTGCCTGCAATAAGAATATGTTTTGCACCTAATTGTTCAGCAACTTCCAAAAACTGAATATATTTTTGACCATCAAAATCAGGCGTTAAACGTATAATTTCTACATCAGCAACTTTCACGCCTGTATCGGCTAAAGCTGCTTGCGTTTCACGAATTAATGTTGCGTCTGTTAAAATCGGATAGTCAGCTTCATTCGGTGCCGCAGGTAAAAGACGTAAACCGACCTGTGCGTAGCCACATTCTGCCGCGATCTTAATTGCTTCAACAGGTGATACATCCGCAACAGTTAAAAATGACAGTGAATACTGGCGTTGTTTAGATTCAGGCTGCATCATCTACGCCTCCTGAACGCTCATTTTCAAGTAGAAAATTCACCATCAAATCACGAACTTGAATAAACATATCTGTACCTGTTACCGCAGTACAACCGAGTGCCAATGCCTGAGTCACAAATGGTGTTTTTTCTGGTTTAGTGACAACATCCGCAACTGACATGGTATGAGTTAACTTGTCTAGCTGAAATGCTGCTGATGGATCACCATTCATGCCCATCGGAGTTGCATTCACAATGACATCAAAACCTGTTGGGTCATTGTCATGTGCAACAACCTTGCCTTTGCCAAGCGCATTTAAATGGTCAACCAATTGTTGCTGACGTTGTGCATCGACATCAAAAATTGCCAGTTCTGCAACACCAGCCAACAATAATTCGTAAGCAATCGCTTTGCCTGCACCACCTGCACCCGCTAAAATGGCACGTTTATTTTCTAATTGAATATTTTTTAATTTAATCGCTTGCACCATGCCTGTACCATCCAGCATGTCACCTTCCCAACCTGCTTCACAGCGACGAATGGTATTCACTGCACCAATGAATTTTGCACGTTCTGTCACTTGGTCACAGCACTGTAAAGCTGTAATTTTGTGTGGCACAGTCACGATCAAACCATCTGTATTGAGCATGTTTTTCGTGTTATTTACAAACTCTGGAAAATGATCTGGATGTACATCTGCAGGTGGCACAATGGCATTTAAGCCTTTTGAAATCAGTTCCAAAGTCACCCCTTCAGGTGATTTTACTTGTTGGATGGGATGCCCAACCACAAAATAAAGACGAGTCGATCCATTCAATTGAATACTCATAATTCAATATCCTTTTAAAATTCAGTAAATTAAAGTGTTTTTATTAAGCTTTTGCGTCGTCTAAAGCTCGTTGTTGCATACGTTGTGGTGAATAAATCATTTTCATGAGGAGTAAAGCCATGACCATCCCTGCGGCAGGCACACAGAGTACAAGGAAAATTTTACTTGCTGACCAGCCTTGATTGAGGAAATAAGCACCAGCAAATGCACTAGCAACCGCACCTAAACGTCCAATACCATGCATCCAACTGTTTCCTGTTGCACGTGCAAAGAGAGGATAAAATGCACTTGATAAACCATTTACACCTGAGTTTGCACCATTCATCCACATGCCAACAAAGAAACACATTGCACTATATACGTAGAAGTTATGTCCCACTTCACCAATGAAAATCATGAAGACAATTGCGATCAGATAACAAATCACCAAACCGATATGTGCATTGATTTTATCCATCAAATAACCGCAAGCATAACAACCGATCGGACCACCAAGTTGATAAATTGCAGTAATCATAGATGCTTCACTGATACTGAAACCAAACTCATTTGACATCATTGGCAACCAGCTTCCAAGTAGATACACGACAAATAAACCTGAAGCATATGTCCACCACAGTAGGAAACTACCAAGGAAATAAAATGGGCTAATAATCGTTTTAACTGGATTATCTACAGACTTCGTTTTTGGTTTTGGTAGTACAAAAACTTTGTTCGTCGTATCAAAATCAGGTGCAATTTTGTGAATAATGGCATCAATTTCAGCTTTAGGATGTTGCTTTAAAACCTTAAAACCAATGGATTCGGGCAGTTTAAATGCCACAATCACTGCCAAGATCAAAGGTAATATTCCACCAATAATCATCATGGCATGCCAGTTATAGTGCGGAATAACCCATGCCGCTAAAAAGCCACCTAATGCTGCACCAAAAGTAAAACCACTTAAAATCAATGTGACCATTCGTGCATTTACACGCATTGGTGAATAATCAGTGGTTAGCGTCACAGCTTGTGGCATCACACCACCCATAAATAATCCTGCAATAAAACGGAAAATCATCAGTTCTGTGACATTGGTTGAAACTGCTGCAATGAGCGTAAAAAATCCAAAACCAATTAAATTTACAATTAATAATTTTTTACGCCCAAATTTATCGGCTAATGGTCCTGAAATCACGGCACCTAATGCCAATCCGACCAAGGCTGCACTCATTACAGGTGCTAATGCAGTTGTGGTAATTCCCCACTCATTTTTAATGACGGGTGCAACAAAACCCATAATTGAAATATCAATACCGTCAACAACAACGATCATTAAACAAATAAAAATAATAAATTTTTGTAAAGGTGAAATTCTATTTTCGTCTAGAAATTCCCTTAAATCTACCTGTTGCTGCATACACTTGCTCCCTTAGCGTTCACCTATTTCATTTATGCGGTTCCATGCATAAATAGGTTTAAATTTGACTTAGGTTAAAAATGAACTGAGAAGGCTTCAGTTTTTTACCCTAGATCATGCTGATTTATCTAAAAATCATTTAGGATAGAATCTAAGATGTAATATAATCTGTTTTTTGATTTTTTGGAACACTGTTCCAAAAAATATTAGTAATTAATTTGGATTTTTTATGCTGAGTAATAATGACCGCACTTTAACCGTGCTCGAAGCGTTATTAAAAGATGTAAATGGATGTGCTTTAAGCCAGCTTTCAACTGATTTAGATATTCCCAAATCTGCAATGCATCGTTTATTAAGCTCGATGAAAGACATGGGCTATATCTATCAAGATGAACTAAGCCAGCACTATAAACTGACCTTAAAAATCGCTTCAATGGGACTGACATATTTGTCTTCTCGCTCAATTACAGAAACTTTTCAGCCACTACTCAATCAGTTGGCTGAAGAATCTGCTGAACTGGTGCGTTTAGGTCTCATTGAAAATGAAAACATTATTTGGATTGCAAAAGCTCAAGGTTCAAAATCAGGTTTAAAATATGACCCTGATTCGGGCAGTGTTGCGTATTTACCTGCATCTTCTTGTGGTTTAACTTATCTTTCTGCACTTAATGAGGCTGATTTTTTACGCTTAGCAGAACGCGAAGGTTTTGAAAAAGCAAAATTATTTGGTCCCAATACACCCAAAAACTTAGAGGAGCTTAAAGTTTTAGTACAAGCATCTAAAGACCGAGGTTATGGTTTAATTCAAGATACTTATGAGTTAGGGATGACTGCTATGGCAAAAGTTATTCTAAATCCGCATACAGGTATTCCTTTTGGGACGGTGAGTATCGCAGGTCCATCTGTACGTTTAAATGAAAAACGTGTTGAAGAACTCGCACCAGCATTACTTGAAACGGTGGAAAAAGTCAGCCAAATTATTCATTTGTCACAATATTAATGATAAAAAGCGATCTAAGTAGATCGCTTTTTATTGGGGAAAATAAATGGTTTAGAAGTTGAAACGCGTGGTTAAACCCAACACCCATGCATCATCTACTTGCTTTAAACCACCTGCTTGATGCACATATTGAATATTTGGACGCAACATGATTGCTGGTGACCAATTCAAAGTATAATTCAGCTCAATATTGAGCTCATCATTTTGAATAGGTCGGTATAAAGGATTTGTGTAATCTGCCGCAGTTAAACCGTTTTGTTGGTTCTGATAATGCTGACGATCACGAACGCGCTCATTAACATCAAAGCGTGCAAAACCTAAACCAATGCTGTCTTGTGGACGAGCATCGAATGCGCCTTTATACCAAAATGCCAACTGCTGTGACGCTTCAACAGTGGTGGTCGCTTTATCATTCCAAGTGAAATTGGCAGATGCAAATAGACCACGTTTACTGTCATTTTCATGTGCAGTCAGTTGTTGCTGTGCATTTAACCAGACACTTTGTTTATGATCATGGACTTTTGCAGGTGTATCTGCATCAATGATCTGACCTTGTGTATTGGTTTTTATGTCATTTGCATCCGCAGTCGCATAAAATGCACCGAGTTTATATTCTCCTGTTAAACCATTAAAAGCAGCGAGTTTAGGTTTCCAAGTCAACTCGACAGGAATCAAAACGCCTTCGGCATCATCCATGCCTAAGTTAAAGCCACGATCTTCAAAGGTATTTTCAGGGTTAATTTCATAAACCCCTGCCGCAAGTGACCATTCAGGTAGAAATTGGTATTTTAGGTTCATCCCCCATTGTGAAACTGGACTGTTGTACCAAATACTGCCTACGGTTTTACCCAGTTGACCACCACATAGCATTAAGTTTTGAAACTCACAGTGCGAAGCATTGAAATCTTCGGACAATCCCATTCGTCCAATTTTAAACTGCACAGTGTTGTCTAAAAACCCAGATTTTATCCATGCTTGTGATAAACGCCAAGATTGTCCTCGACCATAAATTTCTTGCGCACTACTAAACTGTGATGCGCGTGGATCAGAAATTCGTTCTGCGGATAATGCTTGTCCGTCACGTTTGGTGATCATGACACTGGCTTGGGTATTTTCCAAACCTGCGATTTTCTCCAAATCAAATTGTGAAGCTAACGTGAGTTGAGAAGCATGTAACATTTCTCGATCATCGTTATAACCACCATCGATATTTGTTGCACTTTCATTTTGAAAACCCAAAGTAAACTTATAGCCTTTTTCTTCCAAGCTCTTGCGTTCACCATTCCAGTCTCCCAAAAGCCATTGTCGATCTTCTGACCATGGCATTTGAGCAAATGTAAATTGTGATACAAATAGCGCTGAACTCAGCACAGTTAAGGGTTTTACTAAACAATGTTTCATATGCTTTTCCTTAAGCAAAGATGATTCAACATAAATAACCTTACAATTTCACAGCAGGACTTAATTCAGAACTTGCACCATGAATATTAGTTAAGGTAGCGGTGATTGATTGCACTTTTTGAGTCGGTTTCCATTGAATTTTGGCTTTGCCATTTTCATCAGTCACGACTTGTTCTGTACCTAAGAAGATTTCTGCTTCATTGGCATTTTTTTGCGAATTTCCGAAAAATTCAACACGATACATTGCATTTTTTTGCGCTTGAACTTCAACAGTTACAACGCCTTGTTTCACTTGTAACGTTGGTGCAGTAATATTTTGATTGGCTTTGGCATTACAGTTTTGTTGTGTTGCATCTTGACATGTATGTTGTAACGTCTTTTCATCCATCACCACACCACGACCACGTGAACCAACAAATTCAGCATGCTCTAACGCAGGAACATTCATAATAATTGCACCAGTACGTTGCTCAGGTACACAAGAACCACCAGCTTCACAACGTTTAACATCTTTGCCATTATTCCAAATCAAGTTTTTGGTTAATGTAATATGCGCATTGGCATCTTTTTCTGAGCGAATCGCAACACCAATACGATTATCATGTACTCGATTGCTGTCTAAAATATTGCCGTCACCCGTAAGATTAAAACCAATTGAGTTATGACTTAACTCATTATAAGCAATGTAATTGCGTTTGCCCCAGTTGATTTGCAAGCCATCTGAATAGTTTTTAAACGTATTGCCAACAATGCTATTGTCATTGCCCCATAAAATTTCAATGCCTTGTGAAGGCTCAGGATTTTGAGCAGTCGAAATAAATTGATTATTTGCAACCAAGTTAAATGCTGCACCTCGTGTCAACTCAAGACCATCACCATTGTCCTGAAAATAGTTATTTAATACTTTGTTATTATTGGTTGTGGTTGCTGTTGAACCGCCTTGACCATCATCGCCTGTGAGCATAACACCCGCGCCACCATAATTATTCATGATTCTGTTGTGTTGAATCAGATTATTACTTGCACGGTTAATTAACACGCCTATACAGAAGTTTCTAACTTCAAGTCCCTGAATTTGCACATTTTGAGTATCTCGTAGCACTAAACCAGGCAAAGTTGTTGTACGTACGTTTGTACCAAACTGTCCTGAAACTGCACCAGGACAAGCTTCTACACCTGTACCTTTGACATATTTAGAGCCATCAATTGCAATATATTGACCATTGGCTGCCCATGCTTCACCGACAATAGAAACTGCTGTACGAATTTCTGGTAAAGGCTTTTCAGGAAAAATGACAAAAGGCGCTTGCCCTACAGCTTTTATCTGAATTTGATGTGCTTCTGAAGGCTGACTATTTGCTTGTTCAATAGCCCAACGTAAAGTGCCTTTTTCACCATGATCTGCGTATTGATCAACCACAAAAGTTTGTGCGTGGCTAAGACTTCCTAAACCGAGAACCAAAGCACTCAGCGCAAAAATAGACGATTTCATTGATTTTCCCTAATGTAATGATGTATTTAGTTTGGTTCAACAATATTTAAAAGTTGTTTGAGCTGTTTAACTTCAATTTGTCCAGGTGCAGAAGCCTCACCGATCATGCCAAAACTCATACTTCCGCCCATATTGGCAGTGGCAATACGAGAAATTGCACCCAATTTCGCCATCGACATAGTGAGTAACGGCTTTTTAGTTTGCTGGCTGACATTTAAAGTTGCATTCATCAAGGTAAATACATCTTGTTTAGACTGTGGCATCACTGCGATTTTTAAAATATCAGCGCCCATAGCATCTTGTTTTAACAAACGTTTTTCTATTTCAGCTTGCTCAGGTGTACGGTTAAAGTCATGATTTGACATGATAACGTGTACATTTTTTTGATGTGCCAGTTGTGTTAATTGTTGAACAACCGCCTCATCTCTAAACATTTCAATATCAAGCAATTGCATAAAAGGCTGTTTCAAATATGCACGATAGTTTTTTTGATAATCTGCATCACTGATTTTGAGTTGTCCGCCTTCATTTGCAGTTCGAATCGTTGCAATTAAAGGTTTATCTTTTAAAATTTGATTGAGTTCCTGCCCCAATGCAATCACTTGCTTACTGTCAGCAGCAAAATCAAGTAAATCGATACGAAACTCTGCAATATCCGCATCAGGATGATTTGCAATAATTTTGGCTTGTTCAATTGCTTGTGCTTTGGTTTTTGCTGTAATCGGTACAATGGTTTTTACAGGCATTTCACCGATATTGACATTTTTAATCTGATAAACAGCATCATTTTCAACAGTATTCAATGCAGTATTTGCCTGTACCAAAGAACAAGACAACGCAATCGCAACAGTCAAACATGTTTTGAGTGCAAATCTATTCATTTTCAATCCCAATCATTTTTCCTGTACATCCAGTGGTTTTGTTTCACCAGATGTACATCACTTTAAAATCTATGTATTTAATTAAATATCGAAAAATACAGTTTCTTTGTCGCCTTGAACATAAATATCAAAGCGATAGACGATTTCACCATTTTCTTCGCTGCGCTTAGCAATCAAAGTTTGGCGACGTGGCTCCCACTCAATGCTATTCAATACAGGATCTTTTGCATTCGCTTCAGCTTCATCTTCAAAATAAACACGTGTGTTTAAACCTAAGTTGATACCACGTGCAAAAATAATCAGATTAATATGCGGTGCTTGTGTTGAACCTTTACGACCAGGAACAGTACTTGGTTTGATGGTATTAAAATGCCATACACCTGTTTGGAAGTCTGCGCCAGCACGTCCCCAACCTTGGAAGTTTCGATCTGCATTTTTCTCTTGAAAATCTGCATCACTTGGATAAACGCCGTTTGCATCAGCTTGCCAAATTTCGACTAAAACATCACGTAATGGCACACCCACACCGTCAAATACACGTCCTTCTAAACGGATACGTTGACCTTCTGGATTATTTTTCAACAAGTCATTATTAAAGTTATATTCAAAAACCTCGATACCTGCTTGTTTAGGTAACAAACCGATATGAACATAAGGTCCACCTGTTTGCGATGGGGTTTCATGTAATTCTTGGAAATTCCAACCGTTCATAGCATTTACTCCATGTATTAAACTAATTCATTTTCAAAATAGGTTTTGCGACGACCACGTAAAGTGATGTCAAAACGATAACAACGGCTATCGGCTTCGATAAAATTGCTCTTGTCTTCAAGGGCAATCAAAGCACGTCGTTGATCTTCTGAAGGAATGGTTTTAATAATTGGACAACTGTCAATCAGTGGATCACCTTCAAAATAAAATTGTGAAATTAAACGTTGCGCCCAACCATCAGCAAGTAAAGAAAAATGGATATGCGCAGGACGCCATTCATTAATACGGTTACGCCAAGGATATGGACCAGGCTTAATGGTACGGAAAATATAAAAACCATTTTCATCTGTCATCATACGACCACAACCACCAAAGTTTGGATCTAAAGAGCCAATAAATTGGTCATTTGGATGACGATAGCGACCTGATGCATTGGCTTGCCATACTTCAAGTAACGCATTTTTTACAGGACGACCAAATTGGTCACGAACATAACCATGTACAATGACACGCTCACCAATTGGTAAGCCTTCTTTAGCACAGTTTAAAATAAGGTCATTATCTTTAGGACCGAAATGCTCTGCCGAAAAACGTGGTGAAGTCACTTCTGAAATGGTTTCACCAATCGAAATTAATGCATTTTTTGGTGAACGCAATACACTTGTTTTATAGCCTGGTGCATACGCAGGTGGATGATCTTCACTATTGCGCTGTGCATATGCGCCCCAAATATTTTTAGACATCATAGTTTCCTTTTAAAAAGTAAATTCCTTAACGTGTTATGACTTCGTTATTCAGCATCTAAGCCGAGTTCTTTAAACACTTCTTCAGCCATATGCATCGCTGCATTTGCCGCAGGTAAACCTGCATAAAGTGATGAATGAATAAATAATTCTTTTAAATCGTCTTTTGTCACACCATTGTTAAAACAAGCACGCAAATGTAAACGTAGTTCATCTGTTCTGCCCAATGACAACAAAATAGCAATCGTAACTAGACTACGTGTATGGCGCGGCATTCCTGGACGTGACCACACTTCTCCCCATGCAAAACGACTGATAAAGTTTTGAAAATCTGCATTAAAGTCATTCAAATTATCCAAAGAGCGCTGCACGTGTTTTTCACCTAACACTTCACTGCGAACCTGAATGCCTTGTTGATAACGTTCTTCATCGTTCATAAAGATTTCCTCTTAGGTTGCATCTGTATGTGCAACAAATGATTTAATTAAGATCGCAATTGCCGCAGCAGTCGCTGGAATAAGTAATAAAGATAAAATTGCAGTAAATGACCACTGATTACCCAGTAATACCGCACCAATCCACGCACCAAATACAGCGCCGAAACGTCCAATACCTGACATCCATGCCACACCTGTTGCACGACATTGGGTAGGATAGAAACGAGCACTTAATGCTGGCATTGCAGACTGAGCGCCATTGGCAGCCATACCTGCACATAAGATAAATATTGCTAAGAATGTTGGATAATTTAAGCTTTGACCCACAATAAAAGCGAATACACCAGCTAAGAAATAAAAGCCTGCAATCACACGGTTAGGGTTAAATTTATCCATTGCCCAACCGATAAATAGCGCACTGAGTACCCCACCGAACTGGAACAATCCACCAATAAATGCAGCATGTTCCATGCTTGCACCTGTTTCACGCATCAATGTTGGCAACCAACTGGTCAAGAGATAAATAATCACTAGACCCATGAAATAGGTAAACCAGAGTAAAAAAGTGCCTTTGATATATGATTTTGAAAATAACATACCAATTACAGAATTTTTATTTGCTGCTTCACTCTTTTCTTCTGGAACATGGAATTCATTAACAGATGCAACTTGTTCAGGCGCGATTTTATTTAAAATCTTTTTAACTTTGTCTGAGGCATTACCTTTCACAATCAGATAACGATATGATTCAGGCAACCAAAGTACGACCATGACCATTAAAATAAGTGGTGCCCAACCGCCCACCAAAAACAGACTGTGCCACCCAAAGTTTGGGATCAACCAACTACTGAGAAAGCCACCAATCGCCATACCGAGGTTATAACCACAGAACATACATGTCACAAGCAATGAACGGATACGTGCAGGACAATATTCTGAGAATAAAGTCGTTGCATTTGGCATTGCTGCGCCTAAGCCAATTCCTGTGAGAAAACGAAAAATAACCAACTGATCTAAAGTTGAAGAATAAGCACAAGCTAAGGTAAAGCCGCCAAAAATCAGCATTGCAATCGTTAAAACAATTTTTCGCCCAAAGCGATCCGCAAGTGGACCTGAAAATAATGCGCCAAAAATCATCCCACCTAAGGCAGCACTCATCACAGGACCTAGATCAGCCTTGGCAATACCCCAATCTTGTGCCAATGCAGGTGCAATAAAACCCATTGCAGCCGTATCAATCCCATCAACAAAAACAATGAGAAAACAAACAATTGCTATCAGCCATTGATATTTTGATACAGGAGCATTATTGATTAATGCTTGGGCATCTATCCCCTTTTTAAGGACAGTACTCTCCTGAGATGCCATGTCTATCTCCTTTAGGCAAAATCTGTTTTAAGCTATGTTAAATTTATGCAATGAATTTAGCTAAAATCTGGCTAAACTCTACAGGGCATTCAATATTAGACAAATGCGAAGCTTCTATGCTTTGCAGCTCACTGCCCTGTATTTTAGACTGCATAAATTCACCATCTTGAAGTGTAGTCACGGGATCTTTCGCCCCACAAATCAATAAAGTTGGAATACCAATTTCAGCTAAATCTGCACGAACATCTGCATCAGCCAATGCACGACAAGACGCTGCATAACCTTGAGCTGGTGTTGCGGCTAAGCTTTGAATCGTACGTTGTGCTAAGTCATCGTGTTGATAATCAAATGACTCACTAAACCAACGGGTATGTGTGGTTTTGACTAAGTCCGCTAGACCTTCTTTTTCGACTTGGTCTGCACGTGTAAGCCATGCTTCTGCCTGTCCAATTTTGGCAGCAGAATTTGCCACAGTAATACTTTCAAAACGATCCGCAGTATTGATCCCAAGCCATAAACCTGTAATACCACCCATCGAGATGCCACAAAAATGTGCTTTTGCAATATTTAAGGCATCTAAAATATCCAGTACATCTTCGCCAAGGTTTGCCAAAGTAGAGTTTTCAATTACATCACTTTGACCATGACCGCGTGTATCGTAACGAACAACTTTGTAATTTTCTTTAAAATAAGCAACTTGCTCATCCCACATGTGATGATCCGTTCCTAAAGAGTTCGAAAAAATAATCACAGGTGCATGATCTAAACCATCAACTTGAATTGCTAAAGCCTTTCCTTGTCGATTAATAATTTTGTTCATCACTTTGCCTCTCCTTTGGCATGTTTCAGCACAGCTTCGATTTGATCTTGAATATTTCCCAAATAAGACTCAGGTTTAAATATCTGTTGCAATTGTTCAGCATTAAAATACTGCTGAAGCTCTGCAATTTCAGCAACAACGTCTTGTAAATGACGTTGCTCAGCAACCGCTTTTTTACATGCAGCTTCGACCAAATGATGTGCATTTAGACGTCCCATTTTAGGGGCTAAAGCCATCATGACCGCTTCCGCCATAATCAAACCTTGTGTGCATTCAATATTACGCTGCATATTTTCAGAATTAACTTCTAAGCCTTGTAATACCTCATGTGTGCGCTGCAATGCACCTGCACAAAGCTGAAAAATTTCAGGTAGCGCAAGCCATTCTGCATGCCATGCACCTAAGCTACGTTCATGTTCCTGAACCATACTTTGGTACATGCTCGACATTAAGGCAGGTACTCGATTTGCTGCTGCCAAAATGGATGCAGCCGCGACTGGGTTACGCTTGTGTGGCATTGTTGATGAGCCACCACGTCCTTTAGCTGTCGGTTCAAACACTTCTGCAATTTCTGTTTGCATCATGAGTGACCAATCACGTGCCATTTTCCCAGTATTACCTGTAACAACTGCTAAAAAATGGGCAATGTCCAGTATACGATCACGTTCGCCATGCCAAGTGCAATCAGGTTTAGACAAATCAAGTCGCTGTGCATAAGCCTCAACAACTGCCGAACCTTGATCTAAAATAGATGCTAAAGAACCAACCGCACCGCCCAATTGAACAGTGAGTACTCGAGATTTTATTTGCTCTAAACGTTCTAAATCACGCTGAAAACTACTTGCCCAACGTGCAGCTTTATGCCCTAACGTAATCGGTAGTCCTTGCTGTAACCATGTACGCCCAATCATGACCTGATCGCGATACTGTTCTGCTAAATAAACTGCAACATCATGAGCACTTTGTAATTGTATTTGAATAATAGATAAAGCATCTTTTGCTTGTAAAATTGTCGCAGTATCAATGATATCTTGACTTGTTGCACCCCAGTGTACATAACGAGAAGCTTCTTCATCGACATTTTTTACAGCAGCAGTAAATTGCTTTACAAAAGGAATTGCAATATTGCCAGCCAATGCAGTTGCTGTTGCCAAGCTTTCAAAATCAATCGCATGTATGCCTTGCTCTTCAGCAACTTGGGCAATAATGCTTGCGGCACTTTGCGGAATGACACCAACATCAGCTTCCGCCTGTGCCAAAGCAACTTCTGCCTTAATCATGTATTGAATCAATGCCTGATCACTAAAAATCTGAGTGACATCAGCTTGATAAAACAAACTTGCAAATAACTGGCTCATTTTGCTGATCCTTAAACTCTTTCAATAATCAAAGCAATGCCTTGACCAACACCGATACACATTGAGCACAGGGCATATTTACCACCTGTTGCTTCAAGCTGATTCAGTGCGGTAATCACCAAACG
>NZ_JACAIJ010000059.1:0-891 GCF_030325485.1 Acinetobacter sp. R933-2 | reverse complement strand
TATAGTCAAACTACTTTATTATTCATACAAGATTCGAAAAAAACTCGAAATAACTCATCGACTGAGTCGATCAACCATTCTTTACGCTTACGTTTAACCCATGCCCACATCTGTTCTATAGGATTTAAATCAGGGCTGTATGCAGGAAGCCAAAGAATTTTATGCCCTTGTTGTTCCAATAACTCCTGAATATCTGCTCTTTTATGAAATGCTGCATTATCCATAACCACTACACTATTTTCTGGTAATGCTGGTATGAGGAATTGCTCAATCCAAAAATGAAAAACATCTGAATTGATTTTGCAGTCAAATAAACCGACTGAAAATAAATACCCTTTATGGATTGCTCCAATGGCATTGGTCTGATTCTTTAATTGCCAATTATATTGCCCTAGACAGGGTACTCCTTTTCGTGAGTAGCCATGAGGTCTGTAATCATGTGACTTAAAACCACTTTCATCCAGATAAATAATCGGATGGTTTTTTTCTAATTCATTCACTTGCAGAATAAATTTATCCCTAAGCTTTGTATCTGCTTTAGGATGGCTTAACGTCTTTTTTTAACTGTAATATTTAAGCGCTTTAATGCAGCACCAATAGATGAAACACCACAATTAAAACGTGCAGCACGTTCATATTGATAAGCATCAGGATACTTTTCAACATCTTCACGTAAAGCATCATCGTTAATTTTAGAAGGTTTACGTACACGAGTTTTTTTAATCTCTATACGTTTCTTCCATTCAACAATGGTATTTTTATTAATTTCAAATTGTGCAGCTACTGCTCGAATAGAATAACCTTCCTCAAGCTTAGCTAAAATTTTACGTCTAAAATGTTCTGAATAACTCATTGCACCATTGTATTGGTTTTATAATGATTTGACTATAA
>NZ_JACAIJ010000058.1:0-922 GCF_030325485.1 Acinetobacter sp. R933-2 | reverse complement strand
GAAGAAACTGGGCCGCTTCAACCACAAAAGTTAATCGACGACTCACTTCAGATTTCAGTATCTAAGCAAGCTAAGCTGCTGAAAGTCTCCCGTGGTTGTTATTACTATCGCCCAAAACCTGTGAGTGCATCAGATCTGAAGCTGATGCGATGTATTGATGAATTACATATGCAATATCCTTTTGCAGGCAGTCGTATGATGCGTGATTTGTTGAATCGTCAAGGACATCATATAGGACGACGTCATACACGTACTTTAATGAAGAAAATGGGTATTCAGGCGTTATATTGCAAACCAAATTTAAGCCAGGCTAATCAAGCTCACCGTAAATATCCATATCTGCTCAAAGGGTTGGCTATTCAGCGCAGTAATCAAGTGTGGTCTACGGATATAACGTATATCCCTATGGCAAAAGGCTTTGTTTATTTATGTGCTGTGATTGATTGGCATAGCCGCAAGGTACTTGCGCATAGGGTATCGATTAGTATGGAGGTGGATTTTTGTATTTCGGCTTTAAATGAAGCGATTGAAAAATATGGTCGACCTGAAATATTTAATACAGACCAAGGCAGCCAGTTTACCAGTGATGCATTTATTGATGTATTGAAATCAAATGGCATTCAAATCAGTATGGATGGTAAAGGTCGATGGGTAGATAATGTGATGGTTGAACGATTATGGCGGAGCGTTAAATATGAAGAGGTGTATCTCAAAGCTTATAGCAGTGTCACAGATGCGAAAAAGCAATTAAGTGCATATTTTGAGTTTTATAATTTGAAACGACCTCATTCGAGTCTAGACAAAATGACACCAAATGAGTTTTACTATGATCAGCTACCCCAACAAAACAAGGTGGCTTAACTAGAGCGGAATATCACTTATAAATACGCTTTTAGTTGTTCAAACAAGTGGGACCACCTCT
>NZ_JACAIJ010000057.1:0-999 GCF_030325485.1 Acinetobacter sp. R933-2 | reverse complement strand
TTAAGGAAATTTTGGCAATTTTAAGAAAGCAGAATCCTGATAGGATAAGGGTTCTGTGAAATTTGTCGTGTACAGAGTATAATAATAATAATCGAGCATGAGTCTCATACGGATGCTCGGGTCGAAAGGGAATCCCCAGGCGAGTAACCTGTTTGCGGTGATCCATTAGCTGCAGGAGCAGAAGAGCATACATCTGGAAGCAAAGCCAGGAAAGCGGCCTATGGAGCTGTGCGGCAGCGCTCAGTAGGCAATTTTTCAAAATATTGTTAAGCCTTTTCTGAGCATGGTATTTTTCATGGTATTACCAATTAGCAGGAAAATAAGCCATTGAATATAAAAGATAAAAATGTCTTGTTTACAATAAAGTGGGAGTAGTAATTTCGTTACTTTGTTTAGAATTTCTTCAGAAATATTTCTTAATAAATCGTGTTTTTCAACAAGCGTAAAATTACTTTCTAAAATCTCTTGTTGTTTAGCTCGAGTTTGGGTATAAGCCCCATAATAAAATTGACGAGGATCTTTAAGCACGTACCAATCTTTCATTTGGATTACAGTACGGCCCTTATCGTAAAGATCAAATTCAGGCTGCCATAAAGGTTTGTAATGAAAATTAATTTCTTCCTGAATATCGTAGGTCGCTTCTTGATAACGTGAAGCTGGTTTATCACCAAATCTTTTTTCAATATAAGCATAAGTATTTCTTAAAGGCTTAACTGAAGATGTTTTAATATCAATTTGCATATAAATCTTCCTGATTTTTTAATAAAGACTAGAGTTTTTATTCTCTAATACCGGCCTGTCCAAATCGCCACTTCATGCGGTCATATTCAATCTTTGCAAAATCATCCGTACTTAGGTGCTGTACTTGATGGTGTGCGCAGAATTCTTCAAAAGCCTTGACTGGCATAATCATTTCTACAGCTATAGTCAAACTACTTTATTATTCATACAAGATTCGAAAAAAACTCGAAATAACTCATCGACTGAGTCGATCAACCA
>NZ_JACAIJ010000056.1:0-1067 GCF_030325485.1 Acinetobacter sp. R933-2 | reverse complement strand
ACGTATAGGAAGAATAAACGCCCTTTTCACCCAAGTCCAACAGCTTTGGACCGCAGTTGACTCTTTCGACACCCCTGCGATGCAACCCAATCCGGCTGACGGGGAGCCAGCAACGCTGAAAATTTACCCTCCTCTTTCCCACTAGCGGCTCCTTTTCCGACAACCAGCACGGCGGATCCCTGCCGCGGCGCTGTGAACGCAGCATTTTGATTGGTATCGTTGGCCTTCAGGCTCGTCAGTCAAACAGACCCAGGAGCAGCTCAGCCGGTGGCGCCCGGCTTTCGGGTAACGCCCTGGTCCCGCTGGTTTCGGCTTTGTGCTTCAGGTGATCAAGGATCTGCTTGATCACTATAGGGTCTTCAATGCAGGCGATGACTTTCATGGCGCCGCCGCAGCCGCTGCAGGTCTCGATGTCGATATTGAAAACACGCTTGAGCCGTTGCGCCCATGTCATCGACGCTCGCCGTTGTGCTGGTGTTGCCGGTTCATCAGCCACCCTGACCTTGTTGCCCCTGCCCCGTTTTGCCGGCGTGACCAACGCCCGGTGCCGACTGTTGGGTGCGAACACCCCGTGGAAGCGGGTTAGGTTGACTCTGGGCTTCGGTACCAGGGCGGCCAGCCTTGCAATGAAATCCAATGGTTCGAAAATGACGTGCGTGGTGCCGTCCCGGTACGGCGTCTTGAGCTGGTAGCGCACGTTGCCGCCTCGTGTTAACGACAGCCGCTTCTCGGATACCGCCGGGCGGCTGATGTACCGGCACAGCCGTTCGAGCTTCTTGCGTTCATCGGCCCTGGCCGCCACGCCGGCGTGCAGGCTGGACCCGGCTACCTTGCCAATCCCGTCACCGAACGGATCACCACTGGTCGGCAGAGTTTGCAAAGTGAACACCTTTCGCCCCGCCTGTGAACCGACAGCGATACGGTAAGTGATCGAGTGCCCCAGCAGGGGTGTCATCGGGTCGTCATCCACCGCATCCGAGGCCAGATAGCTGTTTTCGACATCCCGTTCCAGCAGGCCTTGCCGTTCCAGATAGCGACCCACCCGGTGGGCGATGGTGTGCGTCAGC
>NZ_JACAIJ010000055.1:0-1112 GCF_030325485.1 Acinetobacter sp. R933-2 | reverse complement strand
TCACGGATCGCAAAACGTAGACCTGGGTCCATTGCGATTGGGTGGATTAATTCTACTGACATTTCAACGTTGTCACCAGGCATTACCATTTCAACGCCTTCTTTCAACTGGATCGCACCAGTTACGTCAGTTGTACGGAAATAGAATTGTGGACGGTAACCGTTAAGGAATGGAGTATGGCGACCACCTTCGTCTTTAGAAAGTACGTATACTTCTGCGTCGAATTTAGTGTGTGGTTTGATTGAACCTGGTTTAGCCAATACTTGACCACGTTGTACGTCTTCACGCTTAGTACCACGTAGAAGAATACCACAGTTCTCACCCGCACGACCTTCGTCAAGAAGTTTACGGAACATTTCAACGCCAGTTACAGTTGTTTTAACTGTGTCTTTGATACCAACGATTTCAACTTCTTCGCCTACTTTCACAATACCTGATTCAACACGGCCAGTTACTACTGTACCACGACCAGAAATTGAGAATACGTCTTCGATTGGCATTAAGAATGCTTTATCGATAGCACGCTCTGGCTCTGGGATATAAGTATCAAGCGCTTCAACAAGTTGAAGAACAGCAGGAACACCGTATTGACCATCTTCACCGTTAAGTGCAGCTAAAGCTGAACCACGGATTACTGGAGTGTCATCACCTGGGAAGTCATAAGTAGAAAGAAGTTCACGAACTTCCATTTCAACTAATTCGATTAACTCTTCGTCATCAACGATGTCACATTTGTTTAAGAAAACAAGAATGTAAGGAACACCTACTTGGCGAGAAAGAAGGATGTGTTCACGAGTTTGTGGCATAGGACCATCAGTCGCTGAACAAACAAGGATCGCACCGTCCATTTGAGCAGCACCAGTGATCATGTTTTTAACATAATCGGCGTGTCCTGGGCAGTCTACGTGAGCGTAGTGACGGATTGGAGAATCGTATTCTACGTGTGAAGTATTAATTGTAATACCACGTGCTTTTTCTTCTGGTGCAGAGTCAATTGCTGCATAGTCTTTCGCTTCACCGCCGAAAGTTTTTGCACATACAGTTGCAATCGCAGCAGTTAAAGTTGTTTTACCATGGTCAACGTGACCAATTGTGCCCACGTTTACGTGTGG
>NZ_JACAIJ010000054.1:0-1158 GCF_030325485.1 Acinetobacter sp. R933-2 | reverse complement strand
GGCGAGCCGAAAATCGTTGCGGAGCTAACTTATCCAGCTACAGGTTTGAAATGTGTAGACCGTATTTACACTGACCTGTGCGTGATTGATGTCACTGCTGAAGGCATGAAAGTGATTGAAAAAGTGGAAGGTCTTTCATTTGAAGAATTGCAGTCGTTGACGGGTGCAAAATTGATTGATGCGACGGTTTAAGACACTTTAGAAATATACAGAATCCCCTTTTTCAAAGGTGGACTTCAAAGCATGAATCTCCCCTAACCCCTCTTTGAAAAAGAGGGGGACTTTGACCAATAAATATTTATTTTTCATTGGAAAGTCTCCCTCCTTTCAGGAGGGATTAAGGGAGGTAAAGGATTTAAAAATGAAAAATGCATACATTATTGATGCCATCCGTACCCCATTCGGTCGTTATGCAGGCGGACTTGCACCTGTACGTACAGATGACTTAGGCGCATTGCCAATCAAAGCTTTAATTGAACGTAATCCATCTGTGAACTGGGAAAAAGTCGATGATGTGATTTATGGCTGTGCCAACCAAGCAGGTGAAGATAACCGTAACGTTGGTCGTATGTCTGCACTTCTTGCAGGTGTGCCATATCAAGTGCCTGCAACCACAGTCAACCGTTTATGCGGTTCATCGCTGGATGCTGTGGCTATGGCTGCACGTGCGATTAAAGCAGGCGAAGCCGATTTGATTATTGCAGGTGGTGTAGAAAGCATGTCACGTGCCCCATTTGTGATGGGTAAATCTGAATCTGCTTATGGTCGTGCACAAAAGCTTGAAGACACCACTATGGGGTGGCGTTTTATCAATCCAAAACTCAAAGAAATGTATGGTGTTGAAACCATGCCTCAAACTGCGGAAAACGTGGCTGAGCAATTCAACATTAACCGTGCAGATCAAGATCAGTTTGCTTTGACCAGTCAGCAACGTACTGCTGCTGCGCAGGCAAAAGGTTTCTTCGACAAAGAAATTATTGCTGTGACCATTCCACAGCGCAAAGGCGATGCCATTGTTGTGGCAAAAGATGAACATCCTCGTGCAACTACGATTGAAGCATTAACCAAGTTAAAACCTGTAGTGAAAGCTGAAGGTACAGTCACTGCGGGTAATGCTTCAGGCATTAACGATGGTGCAGCAGCATTGCTCATCGCTTC
>NZ_JACAIJ010000053.1:0-1201 GCF_030325485.1 Acinetobacter sp. R933-2 | reverse complement strand
TATATTGATGTTTATAACATCATTTGAGGAGCAGAATATCACTTATAGGAGTTGTTCAAATTTACGGATCCATCTCTGTTGGCTCTAAGTAACTTTATGACTTAATTTAAATAGCTGATTTAAAGAAGTGTAAAATGTACGACCATCCAAATTTAAATCAACCTCGATTCCAGATGAAAGAAGAACTCTTTTACCTACTTCGACTTTTTTTAAACCTTGACGTGTATTTTGCATTTTATGAAGGGGAATTAATGAAACAATAATTTCATTACCATTTTTAGATTTTGCAATTAAATCATTTAATTCTAACAACTTATATCCTGTTTTTTTGAAGTTTTTCTAATTTGAAAAACAACTTTAAAATTTAATTTTAAAGTATAAAAAAGCACTCATCAGTGCTTTTTATTACTGTCTATTATTACTACTTAGATAGTAACAATATTTACAGCATTTGGTCCTTTTTGACCTTGAGCTATACTGAATTCAACCATTTGACCTTCCATTAAGGTTTTGAAACCTGAATTAGAAATTTCGCTGAAATGAGCAAAAACGTCTGGACCTGACTCTTGTTGAATAAAACCAAAACCTTTAGTTTCGTTGAACCACTTTACAGTACCTTTAACAATATTTGAGTTTGACATAATATATCCTACTAATTTTAGTCAAATTATTGACTGATTATAACTTTGAAATAATAAAGAATGAGACTTAAAATCTGAAAAAACGAAGGATTATGACTAAAACTGCGATACTTAAAGAAGATTTATCGAAACAAGACTTTCTTATAATTAAGTTAACTATACACTAAAAACTTATTTAATCAAGTTTTTTTATATGTATATTTATTAAACTTATAAAAAGATAGAATTAAATAAAAATTTAATAAAATCATATTTTTATTGTAAAATTAAAAATATAAGGTTAATATTTCGGTCTAGTAAGATTGATAAGTCATGAATGCGATTATATAGCTCTGTAATAATAATATTAATGTTTTTAATTTCGGGAATGATGATTTTTTGCCATACACAAATCACGTATCAACCACCAAATTTACCCCTTTAAATATTGCTAATTAGCCATATTCAAAAATAATGAATATCTTTATTTAACATAAAATCTGATATGCGAAATTTAGGTCTTATCCCACATAACGCCATTAAAAAGATCTTTATCTTTCTGCCTGTTTTCTTCGGTCTTA
>NZ_JACAIJ010000052.1:0-1207 GCF_030325485.1 Acinetobacter sp. R933-2 | reverse complement strand
ATCCACCATTATTTGTGTGGGCGGTCGAGCTCCGCCTGGGCGAAAAAAGCGGCTGCTTTACGTAGAATTTCATTGGCGCGTTGCAGTTCTTTATTTTCGCGTTCGAGTTGTTTGATACGTTCTTGGTCTGAAAGCTGCTGTACTTTAACTGGATTTTGTTTATCTAAATATTTTTGATACCAAACACGTAGTGTTTCAGGAGTACAACCCTTGCGCAGTATACTGCTCAGGGAGCAATAGCGGTGATCGCAGCCCAATTCGATGGATAATCTTTCTCGGATTCAATCAATAATTGAACCGCTCTTTCTCTGATTTCAGGGGTATATTTTACTTTTTTCATCGGGACATTCTCTCAGAAAGCTTGGTCTCCGACAAACCCGGTACGGTTCAAAAATCTTCCATTGATTTATTTATATCTGTTAAACCAGTCGCATTATGAAATGTAATATAAGTAGAAATTTCAGTATAAATGGTCATGATCTTTTCTAAATTTGAATATCTAAGCGTCTTCATTAATCAACCTTATTGATTATTAGTTTCTTCTTTTAAAGCTCTTTGTACTGTTGCTATCCCTACTTTAAACTTTTCTGCAACACCTCTAAATGTTGAATTTTCTTCAGCCATTGCTTTTCGTATTTCAACATAGTCAACCTTCCGCTTTCTTCCCTTATATAAGCCCTTCGCTTTGGCTTTTGCAATTCCTTCCTTTTGACGCTCACGGATCATGGAGCGTTCAAACTCTGCAAATGCAGCAAGCATCTGAAACATGAGTTTATTTATTGCCGATTGTGCTACATCATGACTGAAGGTCAAATTCTCTTTATGAAAAATAATGGTTATACCACGATCATTCAGACTATTCACAATTTCGTTCAGATCATTTGTATTACGTGCCAGACGATCAATACTATGAACATGCACCGTATCACCTTCACGCAGATAGTCGAGCATTGCATTTAACTGAGGACGTTCACGGCTACCACCGCTTGCCTTTTCAGTAAAGGTCTTATCCAGGCTGATTCCATCTAATTGACGTTCAGTATTTTGTTCAGTTGAACTGACTCGAATATATCCGACCTGATTAGGCATTCTGTACCGTTAGAGTTTAGATAATTAAATACATATTGTACCGAAATTAAATATTAAGTCTATAAATACGGTTTTTGAGTTGCTTTTTAAGACTTTATTTTGTTCCGTTAGGCTATAC
>NZ_JACAIJ010000051.1:0-1228 GCF_030325485.1 Acinetobacter sp. R933-2 | reverse complement strand
TGATGTGTGCTGATAAAAACGGAGACTTTAACTTGGTAAACTAAACATACTCATCAGGAGTTTACCATGAGCAAAAAACAAAAGATTTATACAGCAGAATTCAAAGCTGAAGCAATCAAAGCTATTGATTCAAATAAAGGAAATGTTTCAGAAACAGCACGACAACTTGGTATTTCCATGCAAACGCTGTCGAATTGGCATAATAAAGCAAAGGCAGGAACATTGACGGGAACACAACAATATTCGCCTGACCTCGTTGCTCTGCTCGAAGAAAATAAGAAACTCAAACAGCAACTCAAAACGGCTGAAATGGAGCGAGAATTTCTAAAAAAAGCGGCAGCGTACTTTGCCAAGGAAAATCAGTGAGGTACGCTTACATGAAAGAGTACAAAAATACCTATCCAACAACAATGATGGCTAGACTGCTCAAAGTTTCAGTATCAAGGTTTTATGACTGGTTGAAACATAGTGTGAGCAAAAGAGTTGTCCAAAGAAATCAGCAGACGATCTTAGTCAAAATAGCCCATAAGGAAACTAATGAAAGTTATGGCTATATTCGTTTATCCAAACACCTACAGTCCAAAGGTATCAAAATCAGTCAGTATGCAGTTCGTTGTATTAAAAAGCTCAATCAGCTGTACTGTAAGAGGCATAAGCGTTTTAAAAGAACTACGAATAGCGACCACAATCGTGCTGTTTACAATAATTTGTTAGAGCAAAACTTTATAGTGACTCCCCCAAACATTGCGTGGGTAAGTGACATTACATATGTATGGACAGCTGAAGGCTGGCTGTATTTAGCTGCGTTAAAAGACCTTTGCACTAAACAAGTGGTTGGCTATAGCTTAAGTGAGCGGATGACAGCACAACTTGTTTGTAGTGCACTGAGTATGGCTATTCACAATCATAAGCCATCTCAAGGCTTAATCGTTCACTCAGACAGAGGAAGTCAGTATTGTAGTCATGATTATCGTAACATGATTGAAAAATGTGGATTTCAAGGTTCAATGAGCAAAAAAGGAGATTGTTACGATAATGCACCGATTGAAAGCTTTTGGGGCATATTGAAGAATGAACTTGTTCACCATCGCAATTATAAAACGAGAGAGGAAGCTAAAGCAGATATTACAAAATACATAGAGCTATTTTATAATCAGCGAAGAATTCAGAAAGGACTAGATTTTAAGACACCAAATCAAATGGCAGAGCACCTTTACAAGTTAGCTGC
>NZ_JACAIJ010000050.1:0-1521 GCF_030325485.1 Acinetobacter sp. R933-2 | reverse complement strand
TCTTTTTTTTCTGTTTCACTAAGACCAGAGATATGCTTTTGGCGATCTAGTTGGGTGTTGTGTTGGTCGATTAGGTCATTGATTTGATTGATCCATTTTGTTTTAAAAAATAAAGGCTCTTTTTTGTGTAGTTCTGATATTTCAGAACTCATTGTGTCTAATTCTGCTGTTAATTTTGATAATTCTTCGTTTTGTAATTCAGAAAGCTTCTGAGAAATTTTTCCTAAATATTCAGCTTCAGACTGTTGGAATTGAAGTTCACTTCGTACTTTTTGCACAAGATCCTCAGATACGTTGATGTTTTCATCAAGTGCAATGACCTTTTTGATTTCTAAATTACGTCGCTTAATCTCATCATTTTTCAGACTAATCTTTGTAAATATTCCTCGTCTCCGTAGGTATGTAGCTTGAGGACCTTCGTGTTGAGTGGCTTCTAGGTCACTTTCTTGATCTTGATAACTTCTGTGATCGACACGTTCATCAAATCCATTTTGTTCCAGGTGGTGATTGCATAACTCTGCAAATGATTCTCTCCAGTAGCTTACCGTTTCTGTGCCATTATCACGACTGAAGTCTCTATATTTTTTTGCTGAAAAGTCACCATGCTCATTAATACTTCGGGTGGTGAACATGATGTGTGCATGGTAATTGCGTTCATCACTTCCGTTGCCTGTATGAGGTGCATGAATAGCAGCGTCAACGATGACACCGTATTTTTTAACGAGGTCTTGGCAAAGTTCATTAAGCATGTTTTTACGCTGTTCAGCGTTTAACTCACTTGGAAATGCTATCTCAAATTCTCTTGCAAGTAAGGCGTCTTTTCTACGTTCAACTTTTTCGACTTCGTTCCAAAGTGTCTGGCGATTGAGTAACTCAGTATTTGTATTATCGGGGGCATAGATTTCTGTAAATTCAACACCAGTTTTTTTTGTATAGTCTTGTTCTTTTCCATAGAAATCACATACCAATTTTTCACCTGAACGATATGCAGCACAAGCAACGGCTGAACGCCCATTACTTCTACTCATCGTTTTAACTGAAAAATGATATATCGCCATGTTGCTTTTGCTCTTAAATTTGGTTTACCAAATTTCACCAACCTGTATAGGTTGGTCAGGGGATTACAAAGGGGATTTACCCCTTGTCGCACCATTGAACTTTGTTCAATGGCTAAGTGCGCCCTTCGGGAAAACTACGATAGCATGGGCTGTCTTGAATTTCAATTCAAACAGACCTATGCTTGAGGGGTATTCCTTGATACGGTGATGGTATGAGTGTTGATAATTTAGAGCAAAAAATTGCAAAGCAAGAAGAACGCTTAAGACAGCTAAAAGAACAGAAAAAAGCTGCCATTGCACGTGAAAAAAAGAAAGTTTCTGATCAGCACAGAAAAGATGATACGAGACGTAAAATTCTACTGGGAGCTTGGGCTTTAAATAAATTAAAAAATGATGAATCGTTTAAGCAGCAATTAGCCGATTTTGAGCAATTTTTAAATACGGAAAATAAGACCGAAGAAAA